>JBIKTO010000095.1:0-7855 GCA_044348065.1 Cyanobium sp. | reverse complement strand
CACCAGTTCCCCGGCCGCCGGATTCCGACCGCAGTGCTGGAGGGCTGGCTGGCGGGCCTGGAGCGACGCCATGGTTTCGATCGTCTGCGAGATCGACTGTTGCTGATCGATCACCCCAAGGCCCCGCCCGATGGCAGTTTCGGGGCTGTTGAACGAGCCTGGCTGGTCGGTCCCCTGCGCTCCATGGTGGCGCTGGAGGTGTTGGTGCAGGTGTTGCTCGAGGCCTCACCCAAGCGCCGGATTGTTGTGGCAGGGCTCACATCCGCTCTCTACGGCGTGCGGCAACTCACGGGAGTCGAGGTGGTCTGGTTCGCGATGGCTCCGCTCTGGCAGGGCAATCCCCTCTACCGCCGGCAACCTCTGGAGTTCGTGCACCGCTGGTTGCGGAGGGTTCGCATGGCCCGTCTCACCCGCGGCCTGGAGCCCGGCCAGCTTCAGTAGCGCACCTGCCAGGGCCAGCGATCGGGGATGCAGAGAAAATCGTCATTCAGGCCGCAGGGCAATTCACGGGCGGAGAGGAGCCGCCCTTCCAGCCAGTATTGAAAGGTGACGTAAAGCACCGGCAGCACACACCAGTGGGCGCGGTAACGATCCAGCCAGGCCAGGTAGAGGATCAGCAGGAAGAAGCCGATGCCATCGGCCAGGCGGCTGGTCACCGCGGGCAGCCACAGGGCGACGATCGACTGTTGGATGCCGATGTAAAGCAGGCCGAAGCCCAGCAGCAGCAGCGTGAGGGGACAGCGAAGCAGCCGCAGGGGCGTCAGTCGCCGCTGCAGGCAGGCCAGCACCAGGCTGAGGGCCAGGGCCCGTTGCAGCCGGCCGACGACGGAGCGCAGGGGGTATTGGTTGAAATAGGGGTCCAGGGAGTAGTTCCGCAGGCGCTCCAGCAGGCTCGGAGCCAGAGCCACCATCAGAACCAGCACCCCTGCTCCGGCCAGCAGCCATGGCCAGTGGTGGCGCAGCTGCCTGGAGCCCAGGCCGAGGCGTCCCGCGAGCAGGGAACGGAGCAGCGCCGGCAGCCGCAGGAACCAGGGCAGGAGGCTGGTCGTGAGGCTGAACACGAAGGTGTTGTGGCTCAACGCCGAGACCAGGACCCCGATCCCCTGCCAGCGTCCTGGGATCGACACCAGCCGGGCTGAGCCCAGCAGCACGGGCAAAAGCAGCAGCACCGCCAGGGCCTGGCGGGTGTGGGCGTTCTGAAGGAAACCGCGCAGCATCGGACTGCAGGTGATCAGCAGAGCCCACCAGCCGCCCCAGGAGGCCGCACCCCAGGCCCTGGCCAGAAGCATGGGAGCCGCGGCGTAACCCGCCGCCACCAGTCCGTGGACCATCGACATCCGATAGGGCAGAGCCACCACCAGGGGGGCGATCCCCGTCCACAGGGGCTCCAGCGGGATCGGGACCGGTCGCTGGGGGAGGAAATGGCTGAGCTTGGTGGTGTCGCTGTTGCCCCAGCTGGCCAGGGTGAAGAACAGTGCCACCAGAACCAGCAGGATGGCGGCCAGGAGATGCCACAGCCGCGAACGTGCCGTGGCCGCCGCCCAGCTCATGGCTCCTGCCAGCAGCCCCTCGGCGATGAACAGAAGCGCCATGGCCTGTGGAGCTGCCGTGACCTGATCGATCCGGTAGGGGGCGCCGGTAGGAAAGGCCCCGAGTGAGATCAGAGCGGCTGATGTCATCTCTCTCCAGGCGGGTCTGCCATCGCGGCGCCAGCCCTGCCCACCAGCAGCTCACGGAGGGCGGAGCTCTCCCGCACGCGATCGAATCCCCAGAAGGGATCAAGCAACGCCTGTACCGCGCCAGCCTCCTGACCCCCCGGCCTGGCCAGCTGAGCGGCGAGTTCGCCACTCAGGCGTCGGCGCTCCTCCCATTCCAGGCTCTCCTCCCTCCGCTTGTCGCCACTCAGGCCGGACAGTTCCTGCTCGGCCTGGACGGAGATCCAGTGCAGCCGCTTCCCCAGCGCGGTGCCATAGCCGAGATGGGTGCCGAACGCATTGCTGGCCAGTCCGTCGCTGAGCTCCAGCAGGGTGCGCATCGCATCGAGAAACCAGGGGTTGGAGCGGTGGCCGTTGCAGGCCACGATCCATTGCGGTGGCAGCCCGGCCAGCTCCGGATCCTTCCAGTGCCGCAGCCAGATCACCGAGCGGTAGCCGCTGGCCGTGGCGGTGGCCGCCACGGCCTCGATGCAGGCCTGCCGATCCATGCGCCGCTCCACCTCATCCCAGCTGTGGGCGAGCACCACCAGGAGCGTGGGGCCGAGTTCCTGCCGCAGGCGCCGGATCTCGTCGGCCTCCAGCAGGGGCTGGGAGTAGGCGATCCAGGGGCCGATGGCCACGGCGGGCCGTCCGAAGCGTTCCTGCAGCCACCGCGCCCGGCGCGGACCCATGCAGAGGTAGCCGCGGCTCCAGGGGCGGGGGCTCTCGAAGGTGGCGGTGCGGCTCACCTTCAGGCCGTGCTCCAGCAGCCAGGGCAAGGGGGTGCCGATCAGGGGCAAGTCGGCATGGCGCTTGAGCTGCACGTCGTGGCCGTAGTGGTGGGAAGAGGTCTCCAGCTCCCGCCGAGCCGGGCTGAAGAAGGCCTTGCGATCGCCCGAGGAGCGGAAGGCACCGCCCTCCCAGAGGTCGGCACACACCTTGGGCGCCAGAGGGCGGCTGGCGAACGCCTGCCGCACCAGACCCCGATAGGCGGCCAGCGCCATCCACTGATCGCGATCGAGGCTCCCCAGGCGTTCCAGGGGATTCAGGGGCAGGGGACCGATGTGCTCGGATCGCACCGCAGCCTGGAGGACGTGCCGCAGTCGGGTGCGCAGGTCGAGCCGTGGCTTGCGGCGAAGCGGGTCAGTCATTGCGGTCGCGCCAGCCGGCACCGGCCAGGGTGGCCCATTCGCCGCGGGCCCGCAGAATCTCCTCCGCCAGCCGCCGCACCGCCCCATCGCCGCCGTCGCGGTCGAGCACCCAGTCGGCCCGGCGGCGCAGGGGCAGCACCGCATCGGCGGTGGCGATCAGCAGTCCCACGGCGGGACGCACCGCCAGATCATTGAGGTCGTCGCCGACGAAGGCGGAATGGGCGGCGCTCAGGCCGAGCGAATCCTGGAGCTTCGAGAGGGCCGCAGGTTTGTCCTTCACTTCGGTGAGGACATGGCGGATGCCCAGGTAACGGGCTCGCTGCTCGGTGGCGCCGCTCTTGCCGCCGCTCAGCCAGGCCACCTCCAGGCCGGAGCGCTGCAGCAGACGGATGCCGAGGCCGTCGCGCACATCGAACCGTTTGAGCACCTCACCGCTCTCGGTGGTCCACAGACCCCCGTCGGTGAGCACGCCATCGACATCGAGCACCAGAAGGCGCAGTTCGGCCAGCCGGCGGCGGCAGCGCCAGCGGCCGCTGATGTGGCGCCAGCGCCGCTGCAGCGTGGTGATGGTCACCAGGTCAGAGGCTGCTGACCGCCGCGCCCGCCGCCAGCGGTGCCCGGATCGCCAGCAACTGCTCCAGCAGGCGCTCCAGCCGGTGCAGCGGCACCATGTTGGGCCCGTCGCTGAGTGCGTTTTCCGGATCCGGGTGCACCTCGAGAAACAGTCCGTCCACGCCGACGGCCACCGCGGCACGGGCGAGGGGGGCGACGAACTCGCGCTGGCCGCCGCTGGAGCTGCCTCGCCCGCCCGGCTGCTGCACCGAATGGGTGGCGTCGAAGATCACCGGGCATCCCAGGGCCTGGAGCTGCGGCAGGCTGCGGTAGTCGACCACCAGGGTGTTGTACCCGAAGCTGCTGCCGCGCTCGGTGAGCAGCACCTGTCCGGCTCCGGCGTCGCGCAGCTTGTGCACGACCTGGGCCATATCCCAGGGAGCCAGGAACTGACCCTTCTTGACATTGATCGCCTTGTCGGTGTCGCGGGTGGCCTCGGCGGCGGCCAGCAGCAGGTCACTCTGGCGGCAGAGGAAGGCGGGGATCTGTAGCACGTCCACCACTGCGGCCACCGCGGCCGCCTGGTGGCTTTCGTGGATATCGGTGAGCACGCGCAGCCCGAAGCGCTTCTTCACCTCCGCCAGGATGGCCAGACCTTCCTCAACCCCCGGACCGCGAAAGGAGCGGCCGGAGCTGCGATTGGCCTTGTCAAAGCTGGCCTTGAAGATGTACTCGATACCCAGTCTCTGGCAGATCGACTGTACCTGATCGGCGATTCCGAAGACCAATTCCTCGCTCTCGATCACGCAGGGGCCGGCAATCAGGGTGAGAGGCGCGCCGGCAATCGCCATCGAGATCAGGGCAGGAGAATAACAACCATTCTACAGGACCCCGTTCAACCCACCAGTCTTCTCTCCAGCGAGGCGAGGTCTCGGAAGGTTTCGGAGCTTTGCCGCAGTTCCTCGAAGGTGCCGCAGGCCTTGACGCGACCTTTTTCAAATTCGTAGATCCGATCGCAGCGGATCACCGTTGACAGGCGATGAGCGATGACAACCGTTGTACAGCGGCGGCCGATCACTTCAAGCGATTGAATGATCTCATTCTCGGTGCGATTGTCGAGGGCGCTGGTGGCCTCATCCAGAAGCAGAAACTCGGAACCCCGGTAGAAGGCCCTTGCCAAGGCCAGGCGCTGGCGCTGGCCGCCGGACAGCTGCAGACCATTCTCCCCGATCGGGGTATGCAGTCCGTAGGGAAGTTCGGCCACGAATTCCTCGAGCTGAGCCGCCTCCAGTGCCGTCCAGACGGCGTCCTGGTCGACCGCGTCGCTGTCCTTGCCGAAGGCCACGTTCTCCAGAACGCTCCCGTCCAGCAGATTGATGAACTGCGGCACCTGGGAGCAGCAGGCCTGCCAGGCCGGCACGTCCTGCTCGGAAACGGGAATGCCATCGAGCGTGAGGGCACCCTTGGCCGGGGCGAGCAGGGCGAGCAGCAGCTGGGCGGTGGTGGTCTTGCCGCTGCCCGTGGAGCCGACAAAGGCAACGCGGGACCCCACCGGGATCGTCAGGTCGATGCCGCGCAGAACCCAGTCGTGGCTGTTGGGATAGGCGTACCAGGCATCCTGGAGGCCGATCGTGCGCTTGGGGAACACCCCCTGGGGGGTGGGCACGCCCGGATCGCCCAGGGCGAGTCCACGGTCTGGGAGCCGCAGATAGCCAAGGATGCTGTCGATCACCGGCAGGCCCCCACGCAGCTGGTTCAGGGACGCGAAGAAGTCCTGGAGGGGCGGCGTAAGCCGCAGGGCCGCCACCGCCAGGGAGGCCAGGAACGGCAGGATGCTGCGGATGTCAGAGCGTTCGCCGCTGAGAAGGACCGGCACGGCACCGATGGCAAAGATCAGCGTGATCCCGAGCGGTTCGATCAGCATGCGTGGAATCGTGGGCAGCAGCTCGGTGCTCCAGGAGTAACTCTTGGCTTTTTCGCCGGTGCGTACGAAGGCGTGGCGGAAGTGATCCTCGGAGGCGGTGAGCTTGATGTCCTGAATTGAGCCAAGCGATTCCAGAAGGATATGAGCCGTTCGCGATTCCAGTCTCAACTTCTGCTTGCTGGCATGGCGGAGATAGGGAGTGATCAGCTGGGAAATCAGCAGATAGGCGCCCACAAGCGAAGAGATCAGCAGTGCTGCCGGCCACCGACCGATCACCACGATGCCGAGCGAGAGGAGGATGATCGAGAAGATGCTGCCCACCATCTTGAGCAGCGGATTGACGACTGAATTGGAAGTTTTCTTGATATGGCTGAGAACCATCGTCGAGAGTTTTGCCGTGCTCTTGGTGAGGTGGTACTCGTAGCCTTGCGCCAGAACTTTGGCGTGGATCATGTTGGACAGATTAATCCAAACCCGGGCGGTCAGCCTTTGCTGTAAGTACTGCAGGCCGAACTTGCTGAACGAAGCCAGCCAGGAGAGGATCACAAAAATCAGGATCAACCACAGGCTCTGGTCACTGGAGTCGCCGCCGAATACCTTCACGCCCGGCAGCCGATCCTCCAGGTGGGTGCCCACCAGCGATCCCATGAGTCGGGCGATCACCGCCACCGAGGCCAGATCAATGATTCCCGGGATCAGCGAGACGGCCAGGACCAGACGGAACTGCCGCACCATTTCCGGCGGCAGATAGCCGATCAAGGCCCCCAATTGGCGGGCGGTGCGGCTCCGGGCGATGACACGATCGAACGGACGGATAAAGGAAGGACGAACACCCATGGGCTAACCCTATGGGAAAGCCCTTCCGGCTCCCCACCGCGCCAGACAGCGCCTGAGCCGCCCCCGCAGGGGCGCAGTGCGCAACCACCACAGTGGCGGCGGACGCAGGGGCGGCGCGCCGTGGATGCGCTGTCGCCAGTGGTCGTCGATCGCTCCCAGCGCCCTCTCCCAGCGTTCCCGCAGCACGGGCTCCGCGCAGCTTTCCAGCAGCGGCTCGAGCCTGGCCGGCGGGGGCCTCCAGGCTGCGGGATCCGCCACGGCCTCTCGAATCCGTTGAAGGTCACCGGTCAGGGTGCCGCAGCCGATCTGATGGCCCACAAGGCCAGGGTCGAGAGTGTCCGCCAGGGCGTGGTTGAGGCTGCTGAACACGACGCAGCCGCAGGCCAGGGCCTCCAGCGGCGGCAGCCCGAACCCCTCGCTGACACCCCGCCCGCGCCAGTAGTCGGCGGAGTCGTACAGCACCACCGTGGCGCTGTTGAACAGAGCCACCAGGTCATCCACCCAGCCGGCCTGCACGACCACGCGCAGGCCGGCGTGGCGCAGCTCCGGCACCAGCTGAGTGAGCACATAGCCGCTGCTCTTGCGCTGCTGCACAGCACGTCGATCGGTCGCCGCGGCGGGGCTCCGTCCGGATGGTCGCCACCGGGCGGGAGGCCCCGCTCACCGCGCTCCAGCCACTGGCTCTCCAGCGCGTTGGGCACCAGAAACAGAGGATTGCGCGGCGCCCGGTCGCCCCAGTAGCCGAGCGTGTTGCGGCTCACCGCCAGCACCGGCACCCCGGCGGGCAGGTCAAAGCCGTAGCCGCTGCTGTGGGCGTGGTAGGCCACCGGTCGGCCCCGCAGGCGCCGCAGCAGCCCGGGCACATCGAAGCCCCAGCTCACCACCCACAGGGCCGGACCCGGGGCTGGTTCGCGCCGCAGCAGATCCGCCAGGAAAGGGGTGCCGGCCTCCCGTTGCCGATAGGTGACCACCTCGGCGGGCCGTACCTGCCCCACCAGCCGCGCCGTCTGCAGTTCCACCAGCAGGCCACCGCAGCGGAAGCGGCCCGTGGTGCCGGGCACCAGGAAGCGGACGGGGCTGAGGCCGGCGGAGCTCAGGGGGCGTTCAGGCGGCGACCGTTTCCGTGCTGCCGCTGCGCTGGCGGCGGGTGAGGAAGCCGAAGAGCACCTTGCCGATGGCGGCGATCAGGTTGCCCTCCAGTTCCTGGAACATCTTCATGTTGTGGTGGAAGGCCTGGTTGGCCTCCGCCACGATCCGGTCGGCGGTGGCCTGATCGATCGGTAGGGCGTCGAGGGTGGCGCGGTAGTTGGCCTTGAAGCCCTTCTCGTCGGGGATCGCGTCGAACTCGTAGAAGCGCAGGCCGTCGTGCTCGCCGAGGCTCATCGCCTTCTGGGCGATGTTCTTGAGGATCTGGCCGCCGGAGAGATCGCCGATGTAGCGGGTGTAGTGGTGGCCCACCAACAGCTCAGGAGCCTCAGCCGCCACCTGGTGGAGGCGGGCCACGTACTCCTGCGCCGCCGGGGTGGCCTTCACGCTGTTGCGCCAGCCATCGCCGAAGTAGAAGGCGAGATCCTGCTCCAGGCTGTCGCGGCGGTTGAGCTCGCTGAAGGCAATCGGCCCCACCACCGGGTGGTCGCGCAGCCGGCCGATCTCCTCCTCCATGGCGCTGTAGACGAACCAGAGGTCGGCCACCAGGG
>JBIKTO010000094.1:0-7860 GCA_044348065.1 Cyanobium sp. | reverse complement strand
AACCTCAACGCCTCCTCCACGCTGCTGGCCCGGGTGCGCAACACCAGCGCCAACGGGGCGGTGGGCCGCCTCTGGAGCCAGTTCCTCAGCATCGACACCACCACCTGGACCGGCAGCCTGCAGCTGGGCGGCTACAGCGGCAGCCTCAGCAACGGCAGCGCCATCGGCAGCGACAACAGCTTCTCCCTCGCCCTACCCGATGCCGAGCCGGCGGCCAGCGTGATCTATCAGATGTCGAGCAATGGGGGCGACAGCTGGATCAACCTCAGCGGCAACTCCCTGGCCGGCCTGGCCGATGGCACCTACCTCTTCCGCGGCACCGCCACCGACACCGCCTTCAACATCGCCTACAGCACGCCGGTCAGCATGGTGATCGACAGCATCGCCCCGCAGGTCCCGGCTCTGGCGCTCAACAATCTCAGCGGCACCATCTCCAAGGATCAGCTCACCGCCAGCAACGGCGCCATCCTGGTGACCACCACCGAGAGCGGCGCCCAGGTCAGCCTCACCCTCACCAGCAGCGGGGTCGGCAGCGTCCCGGTGGTGAGGGTGTTCACCTCCTCGGGCAGCACGGGCTCCAGCCACACCCAGAGCGTGCAGTTCACCGCCACGGAAGCCAACGGGCTGGCCAACGGCACCCTCACCGCCATCGCCACGATGGTGGACGCGGCCGGCAACAGCAGCACCTCCGCGCCGCTGAGCTTCAGCTACGACGCCAATCCGAACCCAATCCTCGGCGAGCTCTCGATCGTGCGCAACCAGAACGGCGAGGAGCGCCCCACGGCGGAAGCCTCCCTGCCCAGCATCTTCACCGTCAGCCGCACCGGCAGCACAGCTCTGGCCACCACTGTGGCCTACAGCCTCAGCGGCACCGCCCAACCAGGCAGCGACTACGACCTCAGCGGCAGCACCTACGACAGCAACCTCGGCCGCGGCAGCCTCAGCTTCGCCGCGGGTTCCGCCACCGCCATCCTGTCGCTGCCCACCAGCGTCAACACGATCCGCAACACCAACAGCCGCACCATCAACGTCTCGCTGATCAAGCCCGACAACTACACCCTGGCCAGCGGCAGCGGCAGCGCCACCGCCAGCCTCGTCGACGACGAACTCGATGTGGTGGTGCCCGTGATCTCCGCCAACCCGCTCAGCTTCAGCGAGGGAAACAGCGGCAGCATCGCCCGCCAGCTCGACGTGACCCTCGACCGACCCACCACCGCCAGCGTCAGGCTCGCCTACAGCTTCGGCGGCGGCGATTCCACCGCCAGCGGCGCTGGGGTGGATTACAGCGGCAGCGCCGGAACCCTCACCTTCGCGCCGGGGATCACCCGCCAATCGATCCCCTTCTCGATCGTCGGCGACGCCGTGGTGGAAGCCGACGAATGGTTCAACATCACCCTCAGCAGCGCCAGCATCGACGCGCCCAACACCGCCGCCCCCACCTTCAGCGGTGGCGCCACCAGCCTCAGCACCCGGGTGACGATCGCCAACGACGACACGGCAATCCCCACGAACACGGGGCTCACCCTCACCGGCACCAGCGGCAACGACAATCTCTCCGGGGCCAGCAGCAACGACACCCTCACCGGCCTGGGTGGCGCCGACATCCTCTTCGGCGGCGCTGGTGCCGATCGTTTCGTGTACACCGCCTACGCCCACTCCACCGCCGCCGCCTTCGACACGATCACCGACTTCTCGCCCACGGTGCAGGGTGATCGCCTCGCCCTCGGGGCGCCGCTGAGCCTGCCCGGCAAGATGTGGAATCTAGGCATCCTCACGGCCACCAGTCTCAGCGCCGCGCTCGCCTCGGCCCATGCGGATGCCAACCGCAAGGATGCCGGCAATCAGCCCCTCGGCGAAGGGGAAGCCATGGGCTTCATCTGGGGAGCCAGCAGTGCCACCCGCTCCTTCTACCTCGTGCTCGACGACCCGGCTCAGACCACCCGGGACGGCAACCTCGTGATGCGCCTCTCCGGATTCAATTTCGGCAGCATCCTCGGCGAGCAGAACGTCGGCTCGGTGTTCGTGAGCCTCTGAGGCCTTCCGGCCTCAGAGGTGGGCGACGAACCAGCGCCAGAGGCGGCCCAGCCCCTTCGCTTTGGGCGGTGGAGGCAGCACGGGCAGCGGCGCCTGCGGCGGCGCTTCCTGACCGATCATCACCAGGAACTTCGGATCCGCCAGGCGGCTCATCGCCTGGCGGGAGCGCTTCACATCGCGCAGGCGGGAGCGGATCTGGCCGGGGGTCAGGGCGAGCGGATCGGGCGGGGGCTCCTGGTCGCCGGCCGCATCGGGGGGCGCCGGCGATTGAAACGCCTGAAAGATCGAGCTCTCCCCCTGGCGACGCAGCGCCTCTTGGGCCAGGCGGCGCTGGCGACGACGCCACCATCGCTCCCAGATCGGCAGGTCGGCCTCGCTGCGCCGGGCGCGGCGCGGGTGCAGCTCCTTGAGCTCCTCCTCCAGCCCTGCCGCTGCATCCCCCTCGCTGCCCGCCAGCTCGTCATCAAGGCTGAGCGGCGGCAGGCCGGCGTCGGGATTGCGAAAGGGGGCAAACAGGGGTGGCCTCTGGGCCGCGAGGATCGAGAGGCGGCCAGGCTCAAAGGGGGGCGGATAGGCGGCGGGCGGGGAGAGATCTTCGGGCGGCGAACTGCGCAGATCCTCCGGCTTCTCCTCTTCCGCCAGGGGGCGCATCACCCGGCGCATCCCCTTGAGGCCTCGCTCGGCCAGGGAGAACCAGGCGAGGGCGAGGCAGGCTTGCTGAAAGCGCAGCAGTTCCCGCACCACGTCGTGGCTCTGGCCCGCCTCGCCGTGCACCAGCACCCAGTCGAGGAAGGGGGCGGATTGCTGCATCTCCTGCATCGCGCCACGGTGCAGACCCCAGAGCACCAGCCCCACCAGCAGGGCCAGGGCGGCGTTGGTGGCGGCGCGGCGGTAGAAGGCGGCGCGGGAGGCCGTGAAGTTGTTGCGGATGCGCTCCCGCAGGCGATTGCGATCCCGTTCGAGCGCCAGCCGCACCTCGCGCTGGGCCTCCAGCACCGGAGCCTTCGCCGGCACCCGCACCTGCAGCCCCGGGATGCGCTGCAACTCTGTGACCAGGGCCTCGACGCTGTCGCTCTCCCGCAGGATCGCGGCGGCGCGATTGAGCTTCCGATCCAGGCGCCGCACCTGATCGGTCCCGACTTTCTCCTGGCTTTGCACGAGGGTGACGGCGTTGAGCACAGTCACCGGAGCGAGAAAAAGATAGAAGCCACTCAGCAGGGGCAGCAGAAACAGCAGCACGGGCAGCAGCAGCCGCTCCCAGAGACGGCGACGCAGCCCACCCTGATAGGCGATCAGACCGATCGCCGCCAGCAGGATCGGTGAGAGATCGAGAAACTGACTGATGTAATGGAGCCGGCTGGCGATCTCACTGAGGTCGGGCGCACTGAGCAGGGTGACCATCTCCGCGATCCACACGGCGTGCAGGCCATAGCCCACAAGCCGCAGGTGCTGGAGGGAGAAGCGCAGACCGATCAGATCGACCACCGGCAGCTGGGGGCCGAGAGCGGGCATCACCGTCGGACCGGGGGGAACGACGGAGCCGGGATCGGGGGGCTGGGGGGGAGGACTGGCTTCAGCCATGACCAACCTGCAGCCCCATCCCAGGAGATTTCACTCTAGGTCGACTGAGCCGCTGCGTTTCGGGCACGTCCGGGCCCTTGGCGATGCAGGAGCCGAGCGGCGGGGGGAGCAAGAACAGCTTCGGCACTCGCGAGACGCAAAGGATTCGCTTGCTTCGGCGAGATCGACCTCTCCCCTGTCGCCTCGCCAAGGCAATCACGGGGCCAAGGAACTTTAAAGGAAAGATCGGTAAGACTAAAGGAATGGTGAAATAGCGGTTAAAAAACATGATAAGCTCTTGCCCAACACGCACGGAATTGCGCGAAAAAGCGCTTCCAGCTCTTTGCCGCCACTCAACCCACCCTTTCGATCCCCGAGCGCCCAGGCGGTGCTGGTCTCGCTGGCTGGCTGCTTGATGGCCGCGGCCACCTCCACACCGGCCGCTCACGCCCTCAGCGGCTTCACCGGCAGCTTCAGTGCACCCAACTGGTCGAGACAGGCCACGTACAACAACACAACCAACGAGATCACCATTGCTTGCGACAGCCTTGAATGGGCGTTTGACTATCAGCTGATTTACGCGTGTTTTAACTTCGACAACCTAGAAGATGGCATCGCCAGTCTGGGCGCCACGCCGTTTGCCGACCAAACGGACACAACGGCCACGCTGACCTGGCAGAACAGCTCTCACTTCGCTTACTTTGTTTCCTTCAAGGTCGATCTCATCTGGTCCGAAGGTCTTGGCGGCAGTGCAACAGCCACCGTCAGCACCTATGACTCACCGACCTCAACCGCGCCCACACTCCTCGCCAGCCTGAATCAAAACTCAGACACCGCCACGGTTGCAGAGACCGCGATGGCGAGAATCAACCCCAATGGAAGACTCGAATTCAGGGTCACAGCCCCGATCGACCAGGCCGGCTACGTCACGCTCCAGATCAGTGAGTTCAATGGCGTGCCCGCTCCCCTGCCAGCCACGGGAGCGGCCTCTGTCTTCGCCTACTCGCGTCGGCTGCGCCGACGCTGCCGATCGGAGGCCCGAACGGCGCGGTGCCCCAGCCCTCGCCAACGCCCTCCCTCCGCCTACCTCTCGCGGGCCCTCCTCCTTCCAGGCGATGCCCTCAACCAGATCCCGGTGAGCTTCGACTACGCCGCCGCGGTCTCCCCACCACGCCAGGCCGATCGGGCCGGCAGACCGCCCGCCGACCCGGCCATCAGGGCGATGGCCGCCTCCCCGGCGAGGGGGATTGTGTGAAGCGGTTTTACGAACCACCACAACCCATGAAGCGCGGGCGGTTCGCGGCGGGCGGCACGGTTTTCGCTCCCTACCGTCCCAGCAATTGCCCCAGATCCGTGCTGCCCACCCCCCAATCCCGCGGCGAACTCACCACCCAGCTGGCGGTGGCCTGCCTCGGTGCCGGTGTGATCACCAGCCTGGCGGTGGCCCAGGGCCAGAACCCCCTCACCGCCCTCGGCATCACCCTGTTTTCGGCCGTGGCGGCCGTGGCCGTGGGCCAGGTGCTGTGAGCGACCTGCGGGCGCTCCTGCCCGCCCTCGCCAACAAAACCTATTTCAATTACGGCGGCCAGGGCCCCCTGCCCACCCCCTCCCTGGAGGCGATCGTCCACACCTGGCGGCGCCTCCAGGAACTCGGGCCCTTCACCGAGGCGGTCTGGCCCATGGTCGGCGGTCTCACCAGCGGCCTGCGGGGGCGGCTGGCCCGCTGGTGCGGGGTATCCGCCGATCGCATCGCCCTCACCGAGAACGTGAGTGCCGGTTGCGTGCTGCCCCTCTGGGGGCTGCCCTGGCAGGCGGGCGACGAGATCCTGATCGGCGATGCCGAACACCCCGGGGTGGTGGCGGCCTGCCATGAACTGGCCCGCCGCCAGCAGCTCAGCCTGGCCACCCTGGCGGTGCGCGACCTGCCCGGCGATCAGGCCGAGGCCGACGCCGCGGCCCTGGAGGCCCTGGAGCGGAGCCTCACCCCCCGCACCCGGCTGGTGGTGCTCTCCCACCTGCTCTGGAACAGCGGCCGCCTGCTTCCGATCCCAGCGGTGGCCCAGCGGCTCGCGGCCCATCCCCGCCAGCCCTGGCTGCTGGTGGATGCGGCCCAGTCATTCGGCAGCGTGCCCGTGGCTGCCGCCGCCGCCGCCGCCGACATCTACGCGTTCACGGGCCACAAATGGTGCTGCGGGCCGGAGGGCCTGGGGGCGGTGGTGCTCTCGCCCCGGCTGCTGGCGGAGGGGCGGCCCACCCTGATCGGCTGGCGCAGCCTGCGCAACGAAAATGCCGCCGCCGATTCCTTCCACGACGACGGCCGACGCTTTGAGGTGGCCACCTCCTGCACGCCCCTGCTCGCCGGGCTCGACAGCTCCCTGGAGCTGCTGGAGGCCGAAGGCAGTGACGAGACGCGACTGGAGCGGATCCAGGAGCGCAGCGGCGGCCTCTGGCGGGGCCTGCGGGAGCTGCCGGCGGCCCGCTCCTTGCTGCCTTGCGAGCCGCCGGCCGGCCTGGTGAGCTTCACCCTGCACCGCCGGGATGGCGGTGCGATCGATCCGGCTTCGGTGGTGCGGAGCCTGGGCGAACGGGGGATCTGGCTGCGCTCCCTGCCCGATCCGGCCTGCCTGAGGGCCTGCACCCACATCACCACCACCGAGGAGGAGGTGGTGAGGCTGCTGGGGGCCCTGGCGGATCTGGCGGAGTGAGCGGCGCCCGGTCCGGGCGGCGAGCCGGGTTCAGATCGGGTCGGATGGGATGACGCCGTCCACCCGGCTCTCGTGGGTGAGCAGATGGCGATACACCCAGCCGGCCAGCAGGGCCCCGGCGATCGGCGCCAACCAGAACAACCAGAGCTGGCCCACCAGTTCCGGACCCGCCCAGACCGCCACGCCGGTGCTGCGGGCGGGGTTCACCGAGGTGTTGGTGATCGGGATGCTGATCAGGTGGATCAGGGTGAGGGCCAGGCCGATCGGCACGCCGGCGAAGCCGCCGGGGGCGAGCTTATCGGTGGCGCCGAGGATCACGATCAGGAAGAAGAACGTGAGCAGCACTTCGATGGTCAGGGCCGACCAGAGGCCGTAGGCGCCCGGCGAGTGGCTGCCGAAGCCGTTGGTGGCCAGCGGATTGCTGCCCGTCAGGGAGAAGCCCTTGCGGCCGCTGGCGATCTCATAGAGGAACCCGCCGGCGATGACCGCCCCCAGCACCTGGGCCACGATGTAGGCCAGCAGTTGGGAGCCGGGGAAGCGGCCCCCCGCCCAGAGGCCGAAGCTCACGGCGGGATTGAGGTGACAGCCGGAGATGTGGCCGATGGCGTAGGCCATGGTGAGCACCGTCAGGCCGAAGGCCAGGGCAACCCCCAGAAAACCGAGGCCGAAGGGGTTGGTGGCGTCGTTGTAGGGGAAGGCGGCGGCGAGCACGGCACTGCCACAGCCGCCGAACACGAGCCAGAAAGTGCCGAAGACCTCGGCGAGAAATTTTTTGGAGAGGGGAACGCCGGAAGCCATTCCACGGTGCGAAAGGATCCCCTGGATAGTGCCAAACGGAGGTCATTCCATCCCCTCTCTGTAACGGATCGCAGACGCAACGGCCTGGGGCCAGGCCAAGGACACCCCAAAAAGGCCAACGTGTTGCCAGAGCTTGACAATCCCGCCAGCCCCGGCCGCGAACAAAGAGAAGCATCCTCCAGGCAGCCGGATGCCAGCGCCAAAAACCTGGCAAACCAGAACAATCCCCCGGCGAACATCGCAATCACTTGCCTTTTGCCCATCCCTGCATACGTTGGAGTGTCAGGTCACGTCCTGACCCCACCCCGTTCCATCCCCGCGCTGGAATCCATGTCGCCCGTCTCCCTCCGCGCCGGTCTCCGGCCGCTCCTGCTGGCCTCGGCCGCCGGCTTCGGCCTGCTCGCCACCGGCCATGCCGCCCTCGCCGCCAGCGGCGACGCGATGCTGCGCACCGCCGAGTCCGCCTGCCTCGAAGCCGCCGTGCAGCAGGGCTGGCAGCGGGATCTCGCCAAGGTGGTCTCCAGCCGCGCCATCGACGCCGACAAGGTGGAGGTGGTCTTCGACCTCAGCCGCGACGGCCAGAACACCGCCCGGCTCACCTGCCCCTTCAGCGCCAAGCAGGGGGTGATGGGCAAGCTCGCCGCGGTGGGTGAGAAGCTCGGCGGCGACAGCAAGCGCCAGGACTTCGGCAAGGACTTCACCAAGTCGATGAGCACCGCCGGCGATGCTGGTAGCCCGGTGGACCGTGCCCGCGGCTGGTTCC
>JBIKTO010000093.1:0-7898 GCA_044348065.1 Cyanobium sp. | reverse complement strand
GCTAAAGGCAGCCTGGTGATCGACCTCGCCCTCGAGACCCACGCGTACGGAGATCCTGCTGGTGGCGCTGGTGAAGCTGGGGGAGATCGGCCAGGAGCGCGCCCGGGAGTTTCTCGATCAGCAGGCGGTGCTCACCGTGGCCTGGGATGGGGAGCTGGCGGATCAGGCGGCCCTGGCCTTCACGCGCTACGGCAAGGGGCGCGATGCCAGCGGCCTGAACTTCTGCGACTGTTTCTCCTTCGCCCTAGCGGAGCGATTGAAGGTGCCGCTGCTGCTTGTGGGCAACGATTTCATCCACACCGACCTGGAGGTGGCATTGGGATGAGACTGGCCGAACTGCGGGCGATCGAGCAGGAGATCCTGCAGGGGATTGAGGAGCTGGAGGGGATGCTGCGATGAATCCTGTTCTTCAACTGGGAGATATTGCAAGCGTTGTAATGGGACAAGCTCCCGCAGGCAAGGAGTGCAACAAAGAAGGAAATGGATATCCTTTTGTTAAAGCTGGCGAGTTTTCGGCAGATCGTCCAGTTATTCGCGAATGGACCACGAATCCGCTCAAGAAGGCAAAAGACGGTGACGTCCTAGTCTGCGTTGTAGGCGCCACGGCTGGCAAAGTCAACCTGGGCATTGATTGCGCTATTGGCCGATCTGTTGCAGCTGTCAGACCTCTGCCACAGAGACTAGACACAAGCTATCTACATCATTTCCTCAAGACGAAAACCCTGGTTCTCCGGCAGGGTTCTCAAGGCCTCGCTCAAGGCGTCATCACTCGTGAGATGCTGCTAGGCATTGAGATCCCCCTCCCCCCACTGGAGGAGCAGCGGCGCATCGCGGCGATTCTGGATAAAGCTTCCACGATCAAGCAGAAATCGGCAAAAGCATCAGCACTGGCCGAAAGTCTCTGCATTGCAAGACTTGAGCAGCTGATCGCCACCAATGAAACTCTATTGGTTGGTCGTAGGCTTGAAGATCTATGCATTTTAGGAGCCCCGATAACGTATGGAATTCTGCAGCCCGGCCCCGACATGGACGGAGGCATTCCTTATGTCAGGCCAAGTGAGATTAAGAACTCACGGATCGACATCAAGAGCCTCAAGAGGACTTCGCCTGAGATAGCGGCTAAGTATCGAAAGTCAGAGCTTCAAGAGGGTGACCTATTGTTCACAATAGTGGGAACGATTGGCGAGGCCGCAGTGGTTCCGGCCGAGCTTGAAGGCGCTAATATTACTCAGTCCAGCGCCAGAATCAGGATCGATACCGCTCAGGCGGACCCTGCATATGTCTATTATTCTCTGAAGTCTCAGCACACGAGTCGGCAGATAAGCAGGGATAGGCTGGGAGTGGCAGTCGAGCGACTTAACTTGCATCACGTGCGCGGCATGGAGATATTGTGCCTGCCAATGGAGATTCAGAATGCCTATGCAAAAGAAGTCCATTGCATGATGCAGTTGACATCTCGCCACTCCTTGACGGCACGCCATATTAGTTCCCTGTTCCAATCGTTAACCAGTTCACTTCTTGCGAGCGGGGAACGGCAATGAAAGCCACAGAAGCCAAGCTCCTCCAGATCCTGGGCGCCGTCTCCCAGTTCATCATCCCGATCGATCAGCGCACCTACTCGTGGACCATCAAGGAATGTGAGCAGCTCTGGGCTGACACTCAACTAGCGAGAAAGGCATCCACACCAATCTCTGCTTGCCTCAGGATGGCCCTGAGCGTGCCCTCGGGCATCTCTCCAGCATGATTCGGGATCGTTGTGTATCGGTTGCTGGCTGCGCAATACCAGATCTCATGGGAGCCTGCCGCCTGCCGATCAAAAACGAATCCGAAGCGACGCAGCTTCTTGGTGATGTCGCGATAGCGAAAGCCTGAAAGCCGGCCCATCAGGCACTGACGATCAGGGGGTAATCGAAACTCTCGGAAATGGAAGGCAAGTTGCTGTCCTGCTGACGCTCCTGTTGTGCTTCCAGCAACCGCCGGGCCACATCACGGGCGATCTCCAGGGTTTCCGCCACCGTGCGACCCTGAGCCACCAGGCCCTGGATGGCCTCCGAGGTGGCGAGATAACCGCCCTCCGGCAGTCGCTCCACATGGAGCATCACACAGGATTCAGACATGGGTTTCGTCCCGATCCGTCAAGTCTAATCGGATCGGTTCAGGAGTCAGAAGCGACGCAACAGCAGCTCACGTGCCGAGGGCGACATCCAGAGCCTCCCCAAGAACCGAAGCGGCCAGATGCCTGCTCAAGCCCTCTGTCGTCACCAGATCAACCCGGCTGGCCAGAAGCATTTCCAGGTGATCCACGAGTTCCAGGTAGGCGTCAAAGTCTTTGCGGCCAGCCTGAAAGCTCACCAGCAGATCCACATCACTGTCCGGCCGTATCGCCTGATCACGCGCAAACGGCCGAACACGGCGCAGCGCTAAAGCCCCATCGCCTTGAGAGCGCTGGCATCCGCAGAGAGCCGAGCCAGTACATCCGAGCGATGGGCGACAGGGGCGACCCCCGCAACAGGGATGAGGGATGAGCCAGGCATGGGGCCAATCTAACGAGACCGGCCGGTTCATTCGTCATGATCCGCCAGCCGCTGGAGCGGCAGCTGGATGACGCTCCCGAGGCCCCTTGACCGGAATGCCCCATGGTGGCGCCACTCTGGACAGACTTCCTGTACAGCTCCATAACCATCGAAACCACCTACACCGCCGCCCGCAACCAGCTCAAAACCCTGATGGACCGGGTTGTCGAGGATCGCGAGGTGGTGATGGTGCGGCGCCGCCACGGGGGCGATGTCGCTCTGATCGCAGCCGACGAGCTGGAAGGGTTGCTCGAAACGGCTCACCTGCTGCGCTCGCCCCGTAACGCAGCCCGGCTCCTCTCAGCCCTGGAGTGCGCCCGCGGCGACAGCCTCCCCGCCCTCCGCCTGGCAGATCTTGAGGCCCAGCTCGAAACATGAGTACTCGGCGAGAAGCGGTATGCCATCCGGAGTTTCTGGAGGACCTGCAGCATTGGATCGAAACTGATCGGGCTGCGCGATCCCTTCAGCGGCATCGGCAAGCCGGAACCGCTTAAATTCCTTGGCTCAGGTGTCTGGTCGCGCCGAATCACCCAGGAGCACCGTTGCGTGTACCGCGTGAAGGCGGACCGCTTTGAGTTTCTGCAGGGTCGCTACCACTATTGATGCATGAGATGAATAGAATCCTCGCTCCGTGCTCATTGCCAGGTGCAGCCCCTAGTCTGGGTGCAATAACGCCAGATTCATTCGCGTTTGGCATGGCACAGTCTTCTGGTCTATGACCTCCCAGTACGCCCTGATCGCCAGCCAGTGGCCGGAGCTTCACGAGGAGGCACAGAGGGTTGAGCAATTCGCCCTGTCCGATCCCCGCACCGCCTGCTTCTACGCCCGCCGCACCATCGAGCTGCTGGTGGAGTGGATCTACACCAACGATGCCCAGCTGCAGCGCCCCTTCGCCGCCCAGACGCTGGCGGATCTGATGTACGCCCGGGCCTTCACGGACCTGGCCGGCGAGCAGATGGCCCGCTTTCGCCTGCTCAAGGATCTCGGCAACAAGGCCGTGCATCGCAGCGATCCGATCCGCCCCGGTGATGCGGTCACCGCCGCCCGCGAGCTGTTTCAGGTGCTGCGCTGGTTTGCCCTCACCTACGGCCGCGACCCCCAGCGCCTGCGCGGCTGTCGCTTCGATCCCGATCTCCTCCCCAGCCGCGAGGCCACCACCACCCAGCAGACCCAGAGCCGCGAGCAACTGCAGGCCCTGGCGGAACAACTGGCCGAGCGCGATGGCCAGCTGCGCGATCAACGCCTCGCCACCCTCGCCTCCCAGGAGGAACTCGATCGCCTGCGCCAGGAGATCACCGCCCTGCGCCGGGCCAACGCCGCCGCCGCCCAGCCCGACACCTCCCTCCTGGAGGTCGACAGCCGCGGCTACATCGACCACTACCTGGAAGAAGCGGGCTGGGTGCACGGCCAGAGCTGCACCCATGAGCACGAAGTGCAGGGGATGCCCAATGCCACCGGCAGCGGCTTCGTGGATTACGTGCTCTGGGGGGATGACGGCAAACCGCTGGCCCTGGTGGAGGCCAAGCGCAGCCGCCGCGATCCGATCGACGGCCAGCACCAGGCCGAGCTCTATGCCAACGCCCTCCAGCAGCGCTACGGCCAGCGGCCGATCATCTTCCTCTCCAACGGCTACCGCCATCGCCTCTGGGATGACCTGCGCTATCCACCGCGCGAGGTGCAGGGCTTCTACAAGAAAGATGAGCTCGAAACCCTGATCCGCAGGCGGGAGATCCGACAGCCGCTCGCTCAGGCCACGATCTCCACCACCATCGCTGGGCGCTATTACCAACAGCGGGCCATCCGCGCGATCTGCGAATCCCTGGAGCAGGGTCGGCTCAAGGCCTTGCTGGTGCAGGCCACCGGCACCGGCAAAACCCGCATGGCCATCTCGCTCACCGATGTGCTCACCCGTTGCAACTGGGTGAAGCGCGTGCTGTTCCTGGCCGATCGCACCTCCCTGGTGCTTCAGGCCGAGCGGGCCTTCCGCCGCTTCCTGCCCGATTGCTCCCCCGTCAACCTCGTCACCAACCGCGGTGGTGAGGGGCGCGTGTATCTCTCCACCTACCCCACGATGATGAACCTCATCGATGCCGAGGATGGCCACGGCATCAAGCGCTTCGGGGTGGGGCACTTTGATCTGCTGATTGTCGATGAGGCGCACCGCAGCGTGTATCAGAAGTACGGAGCGATCTTTGCCTACTTCGATTCCCTGCTCTCTGGCCTCACCGCCACCCCGCGCGACGAGATCGACCGTAATACCTACGCGCTCTTTGATCTCGACATCGGCCTGCCCACCGATGAATACGGCCTTGATCAGGCCATCGCCGATGGCTTTCTCGTGCCCTTCAAGGCCATTTCCGTTCCCCTGCGCTTTCCCCGCGAGGGCATCCGCTATGCCGCCCTCAGCGATGAGGAAAAAGCCGAATGGGACCTCTTGGATTGGGAGGAGAACGTCCAGACCAGCGGCCAGGTCGATTCCGGCGCCATCAACGCCTGGCTGTTCAACACCGACACCGTCGACCAGGGCCTCCGGGTGCTGATGACCCAGGGCTGCCAGGACGCCTCCGGGGATCGCCTCGGCAAGACGGTGATCTTCGCGCGCAACCACAGGCATGCCGAATTCATCCGCGCTCGCTTCGATCACCACTACCCCCACCTCGCCGGCAAGGCCGCCCGCGTGATCGACAACCAGATCCCCTACGCCCAGAACCTCATCGATGACTTCAGCACCCCCGACAGCGAGCTGCGCATCGCCATCTCCGTCGACATGCTCGACACCGGCATCGATATCCCGGAGATCGTCAATCTGGTGTTCTTCAAGCCGGTGCGCTCCCGCACCAAGTTCTGGCAGATGGTGGGCCGCGGCACCCGCACCTGCCCAGACCTCTTCGGCCCCGGCCGCGACAAGCAGCACTTCTGGATCTTCGATCTCTGCCAGAACCTCGAATTCTTCCTCGGCCAGGGCGGCGCCGAATCCACCGCCATTCCCGAAACCCTCAGCACCCGTCTGTTCCGCGCTCGCCTCGCCCTGATCGACACGATCGATCAGCGCACACCCCAGGGCGCCGCTCTGGCCGGCCACCGCCACACCCTCGCCGTGCTGCTGCGCTGCCAGGTGGCTGCCTGCCCCGCCGACAACTTCCTGGTGCGGCCCCACCTGCAGCAGGTGGAGCGCTTCAGCCGCCCCGAGGCCTGGGTCCAGCTCAGCCCCGACGACCATGAGACCCTGGCCGCCAGCCTGGCGCCGCTGCCCTCCGCCTATGCCGAGCAGCAGGGCGACACCGACGCCGATGCGCGCCGCTTCGATCTGCTCCTCTACAGCCTGCAGCTGGCCCTGCTGCGCGCCGAGCCACGCTTCGCCCGTCTGCAGCAGCAGCTGCGCGAGCTGGCCGCCGAGCTGGAGGCCCGCGCCAACATCCCCCAGGTGGCCGCCGACCTGGAGCTGATCCGCGATTTGCTCCGCGACGAATGGTGGCAGGACGTGACCGTGCCGATGCTCGAGGAGGTGCGCCGCCGCCTGCGGGCCCTGATGGGCCTGATCGAAACCATCCGACGCGAACCCCTCTACACCCACTTCGCCGATGAGCTCGGCGCGCTGCAGGAACGCGATACGGCCGCCCTGCTCAGCCGCGATGAATTCCAGCAGTTCCGCCTGCGCGCCCGCGAGTTCCTGCGCGCCCACGACGATCACCTCAGCATGCAGCGCCTGCGCCGCAACCAGCCCCTCACCCCCACCGACCTCAACGAGCTGCGGCGCTTCCTGCTCTCCCACGGCATCGGCTGCGAGCAGGTGATCCAGCGGGCCGCGGAGGAAAGCAACGGCTTCGGGTTGTTCATCCGCTCCCTGGTGGGCCTCGATCGCAACGCCGCCAAGGAGCTGTTCGCCGACTTCCTCGCCGATGGCACCCACACCGCCACCCAGATCCGCTTCATCAACGAAATCCTCGACGAACTCACCAGCCGCGGCGTGATGGATCCCGCCCGCCTCTACGACCCGCCCTTCAGTGACCTGGCGCCCACCGGACCCGAGGATCTGTTTTCCGAAGAGGAGGTGGACAACATCTGCCAGCTGCTCGATCTCATCAGAACCAGGGCCACGGCCGCCCAGGCCGCCTGATCGGGTCTGCGGCAGCGACTCACAGCATCCGCGGAGTCACTCAGCCGGGCACCAGCTCCTGGCCCGGCGCCACCAGGGGGCGGCGGTGGGGCAGGTTGCCGAAGTGTTCGCGGGCGATCGCCAGCAGCTGGGCGTCGCTCAGGCCACCGTCATCGAGGGTCTCGATGCCGACGATGCGCTCCAGCAGGTCGCGGCGATGGCTCCGCAGGTGGTGCAGCAACACCTGGCGCATGTCGCTCTCGCCGGTGCCGTGGCCGAGCAGCAGCACGGCGTCGGCGTCGGCCATGGCGGCGGTGATCCGCGCCAGATAATCGGCGTCCATCGGCGCCCGCTGGCCGGCCAGGTCGCGATCGTGGCGATGGCTGAGGTTCTGCTCCGTGCCCCAGAGGCCATGGGGCCGCAGCACCGCCTGCTCCACCGCCTCGCCCTCCAGCCGGAAGACATCGGTGCGGTGGTGGTTGAGATGGAGCACCAGGCGATGGCTCTGGTCGCCGCGGGGCGAGGCGGCAGCGGGCTCGGGATGGGCGGGGCTGACGCCGGCCTCCTCCAGGAAGCGCCGCACCCGCATCACCGACTCCGCATCGAGATCGGGCTGGCGGACCGCACAGCCCAGCCGGATCCAGGTTTCAGCACCATTGGGCATCTGGATGCGCAGGCGCCGATCATCGAGGGGCGTGACCTCGGCCCCGAGGCTGCGGAACAGGGCTTCCACCTTGGCGCCACGCACACCGTGATGCAGCGGGTGGGCGAACAGGGCCTCCAGGGTGCGCTGATGGTGGTTCTTCATGGGCCTTGGGCGGCTGCTTCGACCCTATCGAGGCCGGCACAGCCAACCGCCCAAGCCGTCATGAATCACGACCTCGCCGGCCGAGGGCTGGCCGACGGCTGGCCGGTTCAGTCCACCTTGACGATGTCGAGACCAGCCTGGCCGAGCTTGCGCAGCTCCCCACACGCCCGCAGGGCCGCCTCGTGGGTGTGGAAGCCATGGGCCCGGGCCTCCTCCTCCACATCCACCAGGCTCTGATCGCCGGGGTCGATGGCGATGTAATGGCCCGTGCCGAGACGCCGCAGCACATAGCGCTCCGGCTGGGAGCCAACCATCGGGTGGTCGGGGTCGAGGCCGGGGGACCAGAAATGCATCGAACCGCTGGGGGTCGGGGAGCTGTGGCCGCAGGGTAAGGACGGGACGGACGACTCACCAGGGATGG
>JBIKTO010000092.1:0-7903 GCA_044348065.1 Cyanobium sp. | reverse complement strand
AACACCCCCTGGTCCGCCGATCGCCCCTACACCTTCAACGGCTACGACAGCTACGCCGACAGCGGCGCCGACGACGATGGCGTCGACCAGATCGTTGCCACCGGCAGCGGCCCGGTGGATGTGGGCTTCAGCCGCGACTTCTCCGCCGCCAGCGGCATCGAGCGGATCGTCAACGCCACCGAGGGCAGCACCCGGGTGACCCTGCTGGGCAACTGGCAGGCCAACAGCCTCAATTTCGCCACCATGGCCCTGGTGGGCGGCAACTTCCTGATCGACAGCGCCGACGGCAACGACACCGTGGTCGGCAGCGCGGGCGCCGATTGGATCTGCGGCGGCCGCGGCGAGGACAGCCTCAATGGCGGCGACGGCGGCGACACCTACCTGGTGAGCGGCTATGACCCCAACTGGACTGCCGATCGTCCCTACACCTTCAACGGCTACGACAGCTACGCCGACAGCGGCGCCGCCGGCGACGGCGTCGACCAGATCGTCGCCACAGGCGCCGGGCCGGTGGATATCGGCCTGAACCGCGATTTCTCGGCCGCCTGCGGCATCGAGCAGATCGTCAACAGCACCGAGGGCGGCGCCCGGGTGACCCTGCTCGGCGACTGGCAGGCCAATGTCCTCGATGTCTCGGGTGTCGCCCTGATTGGCGGCAATTTCCTCATCGATGCCGGTGACGGCAACGACACCGTGATCGGAACCGCCGGCGCCGATCTGATCCGCGGCGGCCGCAATGAGGACCATCTTGATGGCGCCGGTGGCGGCGACTCCTACCTGGTGAGCGGCATCGCTCCCAATGGCACGCCCAACCAGCCCTATACGTTCAACGGTTACGACAGCTACGCCGACAGCGGCGCCGCCGAGGATGGCCTCGATCAGATCCTCGCCAGCGGCAGCGGACCGGTGGATGTCGGCCTGGGCCTCGAGTTCTCCGCCGCCAGCGGCATCGAACAGATCGTCAACGCCACCGAGGGCGGCGCGCGGGTGACCCTGCTCGGCAGCTGGCAAGCCAACGTGTTTGATTTCTCGGGCGTCAGCCTGATCGGCGGCAACTTCCTGATCGATGCCGGCGACGGCAACGACAGCGTGATCGCCACCGCCGGCGCCGATCTGATTCAGGGCGGCCGCGGTGACGACAACCTCGATGGCGGCGGCGGCGGCGACACCTTCCTGGTGAGCGGCTACGACCCCAACTGGTATCCCGATCGTCCTTACACCTTCAACGGCTACGACACGTACAACGACAGCGGTGACGCCAGCGATGGCCTCGACCAGATCATCGCCAGCGGCAGCGGACCGGTGGATATCGGCCTGGGCCGTGAATTCTCGGCCTTCAGCGGCATTGAGCGCATCGTCAACGCCACCACCGCCAACAGCCAGGTGCGGCTGCTGGGCAGCTGGGAAGCCGACAGGTTCGACTTCTCGACAGTCGCCCTGATCGGCGGTAATTACCTCATCAATCCCGGCGACGGCAACGACAGCGTGATTGGCACCGCCGGCGCCGATTGGATCCAGGGCGGCCGCGGTGACGATAACCTCGATGGCGGCGGCGGCGGCGACACCTACCTGGTGAACGGCTACGACCCCAACTGGTATCCCGATCGCCCCTACACCTTCAATGGCTACGACAGCTACGTCGACAGCGGCGCCGTCGGCGATGGACTCGACCAGATCGTCGCCAGCGGCAGCGGACCGGTGGATATCGGCCTGGGCCGTGAATTCTCGGCCTTCAGCGGCATTGAGCGCATCGTCAACGCCACCACGTACGCCAGCCAGATTCGGCTGCTGGGCAGCTGGGAAGCCGACAGCTGGGATTTGTCCAGCGTCACCCTGAGCGGCGGCAATGTGCGGATCGATGCCGGCGATGGCCAGGACTCGGTGCGGGGTTCCGCCGCCGACGACCGCATCCGCGGCGGCCGCGACAGCGACTGGCTGGACGGCGGCGCCGGCAACGACACCTACGAGGTGAGCGGCTCCGACCCGAACTGGACCGCCGATCGCCCGTACACCTTCGAGGGCTACGACACCTATGCCGACAGCAGCGGTTACGACCGGATCGTGGCGGTGGCCGCCAACGGCCGCGACAACGTCGACATCGCCATGCCGTCGTTTGGCCTG
Organism: Cyanobium sp.; assembly: GCA_044348065.1. Lineage (GTDB taxonomy): Bacteria > Cyanobacteriota > Cyanobacteriia > PCC-6307 > Cyanobiaceae > Cyanobium. The sequence continues at coordinate 5,782 of JBIKTO010000092.1, read as the reverse complement.
GCCAGCGGCATCGAGCTGATCGACGCCACCGGCACCACGGGCAGCGTGCGCTTGCTGGGCACCTCCTCCAACAACAGCTTCGACTTCAGCGCCACGGAGCTGCGCGGCAGCAATGTGCGCATCGATCTGGGGGATGGCAACGACAGCTGCATCGGCAGCGGCGCCGGCGACACGGTGAATGGCGGCTACGGCGACGACCGGATCAGCGGCCGGGCCGGCAACGACACGATCAGCGGCGGCGGCGGCAACGACAGCCTCGACGGTGGAGAGGGCAGCGACACCTATCTGGTGAGCGGCCTGGAAAGCGGCGGCTGGCAGAGCTACGGCGGCAGCGACAGCTACAGCGACACCGGCAGCACGGGCGTGGACCGGATCATGGCGATCGGCGCCGACAACGTGGACATCGGCCTGGCGGGCGGCAACTTCCTGACCACCAATGGGATTGAGCAAATCGTCAACAGCACCTCAGTGGTGGAAAACAGCATCGCCCGCACGGGCCAGGTGAGGCTGCAGGGCAACTGGGCGGCCAACACGCTCAACTTCAGCCGCGTGCGCCTGCTCGGCGGCAACGTGCTGATCGATGCCGGCGACGGCAACGACAGCGTGACGGGCAGCGCCGACGCCGAAACGATCCTCGCCGGCCAGGGGGCCGACACGGTGAACGCGGGCGCGGGCAATGACACGATCAGCGGCGGTGGCGGGCTCGATTCGCTCACCGGCGGCAGCGGTGCCGACAGCTTCGTCTACACCACCCTCAGCGATGGCGTTGTGGGCGGCAGCGCCAGCGCCCGCACGTTCGAGAAGATCATCGGCTTCACGGTGGGGCTCGACCGCTTCGACGTCACCACCGTCCCGCCAGCCGGTGGCTTCCGCAACCTGGGGGCGGTGACGGGCCTCAACGACACGGCCCTGGGCAGCCTGCTGAGCGCCACGACCTTCGTGGCCAACGGCGCTGCCACCTTCAGCTTCGGCAGCGGCACCAGCCTGCGCAGCTTCATCGCCTTCAACGACGCCACCGCTGGCTTCAACGCCGCCAGCGACGCGGTGCTGGAGATCAGCGGCTTCGGCTATGCCAGCGGCTTCAACTCCCTGGCCCAGATCAGCATCGTCTGAGACGCTGGGCCTGGGAGCAAGCCGCGCCGATGAACCTGCTGATCGTTCATCAGAACTTTCCAGGGCAGTACCGCCACCTGGCCGCGGCGCTGGTGGCCAGGGGCGATCGCGTCGTGGCCATCGGCGGGCCCACGGCCCAGCCCCTGCAGGGGGTGACCCTCCATCGCTACGACCCCAGGCCCGCCGCTGGGGTGCCCCCCTGCCACAGCTGGGTGGGCGACATGCAGACCAAGGTGCTGCGGGCCGAAGCCGTGGCCGTTCAGGTTGAAGCGCTGCGCAACCAGGGGCTGAAGCTGGATCTGGTGATCGGCCATCCGGGCTGGGGCGAACTGCTGGCCATCAAGGAGGTGCTGCCGGGGGTGCCGGTGCTGCACCACCTGGAATTCTTTTATCAACTGGAGGGCGCCGATGTGGGCTTTGATCCGGAGTTCAGCCAGGCGAGCTGGCGTTCCCAGGCCCGCCTGCGGCTACGGCGTGCGCCCCAGCTCCTCGCCCTGGAAGACCTGGACTGGGGCCTGGCGCCCACCCACTGGCAGGCCAGCACCGCGCCGCTTGTCTACCGGGATCGGATCAGCGTGATCCATGAGGGCGTCGACACCGCCCAGGCGGCCCCGCGGCAGGGTGCTGAGCTCCACCTGGAAAAGGCAGGCCTCACCCTGCGGCCCGGCGATGAGGTGGTGAGCTTCGTGGCCCGCAACCTGGAGCCCTACCGGGGCATTCACTGCTTCCTGCGCATGCTGCCGCTCCTGCAGCGGCTGCGCCCCCAGGCCAGGGTGGTGATCGTGGGTGAGGAGGGGGTGAGCTACGGGGCGCCGCCACCGGGCGGGGGCAGCTGGAAGCGGGCGCTGCTCCAGGAGCTCTCCGGCCAGCTGGATCTCTCCCGGATTCATTTCGTGGGGCGGGTGCCCCATCCGCTGCTGCATGAGCTGTTCCGGATCTGCGCCTGCCACGTGTATCTCACCTATCCCTTTGTGCTGAGCTGGAGCCTGCTGGAGGCCATGGCCTGCGCGGCCGTGGTGATCGGTTCGGCCACCGCCCCGGTGCAGGAGGTGATCGAATCTGAACGCAATGGCTTGCTGGTGGATTTCTTTGACCTCGAAGCCATGGCCCACACCATTGCCGCGGTCCTGGCCGATCCGCCACGGTTCCGCCCCCTGGGCCAGGCCGCCCGCCAGACGGTGGTGGAGCGCTACGACCTGGCAACGATCTGCCTGCCGGCCCAGCTGGAGCTGGTGGACGGGCTGGCGGCGGGACGACGGCCATCGGGGCTGTCGGTTGCTCGGGACAGCTCAGGAAACGGCTCGGTGGACGACAGCATTGGATCCCTTGCCGGTGCAACTCGAATCAACCCTTCAACTTCTCACTGAGGATCCGATTGGCCAGCTGAGGATCGGCGCGGCCGCCGCTGCGCTTCATCAGCTGGCCCACGAAGAAGCCCTGCAGCTTGGTCTTGCCGCCGCGGAAGGCCTCCACTTCCGCGGGGTGGGCCGCCAGCAGCTCGTCCACGATCGCGGTGATCGCCGCCGGGTCGCTGATCATCCCCAGCCCCCGCGCCTCCACCAGGGCGCCGGGCGAGCCCCCCTTCTCCAGCAGTTCGGGCAGGATCTCCTTGGCGATCTTGCCGCTGATCGTGCCCGCCTCAATCAGGCGCACCATCTCCGCCAGCTCGGCGGGGCGGAAGGGGAGGTCGGCGAAGGAAAGGCGCTGGGCGTTCACAAAGGCAGCGATGTCGCCGGTGATCCAGTTGGCCAGACCCTTGGCCTCGCCGCCAGCGGCCACGGCCGCCTCGAAGTAGTCGGCCATCGGCCGCTCATCGGTGAGCACGCGGGCGTCGTAGGGGGAGAGGCCCAGCTGCTCGGCGTAGCGGTGGCGGCGGGCGGCGGGCAGCTCCGGCAACTCGGCGAGCCAGGCCTGCCGCTGGGCCTCGCCCACCTCGATCGGGCCGAGATCGGGATCGGGGAAGTAGCGGTAATCGCTGGCCCCCTCCTTGCTGCGCATGCTGCGGGTAACCTGCTTGCCCTCATCCCACAGGCGCGTTTCCTGCCGCACCGGCTCGCCCGCCTCGTAGGCGCGGATCTGGCGCTGCATCTCAAACTCACATGCCTTCTGGATGGCGGAGAAGGAGTTCATGTTCTTGATCTCCACCTTCGTGCCGAAGGGCGCCTCGGGCCCACGGCGCACGGAGATGTTCACGTCGCAGCGCAGCGAACCCTCCTGCATGTTTCCATCGGAGACGCCCAGATAACGCATGATGCGGCGCACCTCGGCGGCATACTCGGCCGCCTCGCGGCCGGTGCGCAGATCCGGCTTGCTGACGATCTCGGCGAGGGCGACGCCGGCGCGGTTGTAATCCACCAGCGAATGGGTGGAGCCGGAGAGGCGGTCGCTGCCGGCGTGCACCAGCTTGCCGGCATCCTCCTCCATGTGCAGGCGCTCGATGCCCACCTGTTTCAGGTAGGTGTCCTTGCCCTTCTCGGCCACCTCCACCTCGATCCAGCCGTCCTCGGCGATCGGCTCGTCGTACTGGGAGATCTGGTAGTTCTTGGGCAGATCGGGATAGAAATACTGCTTGCGGTCGAACTTGCTGTGGGGAGCGATGTGGAGATTCAGGGCCAGTGCCGCCTTCACGGCATATTCGAGCACCTTCTGATTAAGCACCGGCAGGGTGCCGGGCAGGCCGCACACCACCGGATCGATGTGGGTGTTGGGCTCATCGCCGAAGCTGGTGGAGGCGCTGGTGAAGATCTTGCTGGCGGTGCCCAGCTGCACGTGGATCTCCAGGCCGATCACCGCCTCCCAGGCGCCCTGCCCGCCGGTGGTGGCGCTGGAGGTGGGGGTTGCCGTTGGGGTTGCCGTCATCTGCCCTGTGCCGCCGTCATGCCTGGGGGAATCCTATGGAGCGGCAGGGCCCGCCGGCCCCGTGGGAAAGTTCGGAGCGGCCGGAGCGGAGACCCATGGGCTGGCTCGAGGCTCTCAACAGCTTCCTGTGGGGCCTGTCGGCCGACTGGATCAGCCTGGTGGGCCTGTTCCTGAGCCTGGGGCTGCAGCTCCAGCCCCTGCGGCGGCTGCCCTGGGCCTGCGGCCAGCTCTGGCACTCCCTGCTGGATCGACGGGCGGAGCCTGGGGAGATCGGCAGCGCCGCCGCGCTGATGACCGCCCTGGGGGGCACCCTCGGCGTCGGCCACCTCACGGGCATGGCGATCAGCCTGGGGGTGGGCGGGCCCGGCGTGGTGCCCTGGATGTGGCTGCTGGGCCTGGTGGGGCTGGCCACGAAATACAGCGAGGTGTTCCTGGCGGTGCGCTTCCGCCAGCGCGACGGCCGCGACGCGGTGATCGGCGGGCCGATGGAGGCGATCCGCCATGGCCTGGGCCCCCACTGGAACTGGCTGGCGATGGTTTACGCCGGCCTGGGCACGGTGGCGGTGTTCGGGTTGGGCAACGGCGTGCAGGCCCAGCAGCTGGCCCTCGGCCTGCACGAGCTGAGCGGACTGCCGCCGCTGCTGATCGGCTTCGGGGCGGCGGCCCTCACCGCGCTGACCCTCGCCGGCGGGCTGGCCAGGATCAGCCGGGTGGCGATGCTGCTGGTGCCCCTGATGAGCGGGGGCTACCTGCTGGCGGTGGCGGCCCTGTTGCTGCCGCACGCCGGCCTCCTGCCCGGGGTGGTGGCACGGATGCTGCACGACGCCTTCCGACCGGAGGCCCTCACCGGCGGCGCCCTGGCCCTCACACTGCGCACGGCGGTGCGCGGCGTGGTGTTCGCCAACGAGGCGGGCCTGGGCACCTCCTCGATCGCCCATGCTCCGGCCAGCCCCGCCGATCCGGTGCGCCAGGGGGCGATCGCCAGCCTGGCCAACCTGGTGAGCCTGCTGGTGTGCAGCGCCACCGCCCTGCTGCTGCTGGCGAGCGGCGTGATGGAGCCCGGCGCCCTGGCGGCCCCGGGGATCGACAGTGACCACCTCCCCTGGGATCTGTTCGGCCAGGGCGGGGAGGGGGTGCGGCTGCTGCGGCAGGCCTTCGCCTGGGGCTCCACCGGCAGCGTCTGGATCGTCGACCTCTGCCTGGCGGCCTTCGCCTTCACCACCCTGGTGGTGTTCGGCTACTACGGCGAGCGCTGCCTCACCTTTCTGCTGGGGGGCCGGGGCCGGCGCCCCTTCCGGCTGGTATGGATCGCCGTGCTCGCCCTGGCCTCCAGCCAGAGCCTGCCGGGGCTGTGGGGAATCGCCGACAGCCTCGAGGCGCTGCTGGCCCTGCCCAACCTGCTCGCCCTGGTGCTGCTCTCCAGCTTGGTGTTCCGCACCACGGCACCTCCCTAGGGTGGCCGCACCGGCCGGCGCGTGAGGACGATGGCCCCGATCCCGCTGCCGCTCGCCCCCCTGATCGCCGCATGCCCTTCCCGCTGCTGATCAGCGTCACGGCGCTCACGTTCCTGGGCACCCTGGTGTTCAGCCGGCTGGCGATCCAGCTGCGCCTGCCCGCCGTGCTCGGGGTGCTGGCCCTCGGGCTGCTGCTGCACCATTACCAGCAGGTGCTCTCCCTGGAGCAGGTGGAGAACCTGCATGTGGTGAGCCTGGCGATGCTGCTGTTCTGCTCGGGGCTGAACGCCGAGCTGGATCACCTGCGCGGCTTCCTGCGCTACGCAGTGCTGCTGGCGCTGGGGGGAGTGCTGCTC
>JBIKTO010000091.1:0-7986 GCA_044348065.1 Cyanobium sp. | reverse complement strand
GCGTCAAGGCCCGCCTGAATCAGAGGTGCTGCAGCTGGGGATAGGCGGTGAGCAGCTCCTCGGTGCTCAGCACTTCGCCGGCCCCCTCGGGCTGCCAGATCACCTCCAGGGCGATCAGATCTTCGGAGCCGACGGCGCCGAGCTTCTGGAGGGAATCCCGGAGGTCTTCAGCACTGTTGGAGCCCCTGAGGTTGAGGCGGCGGCGGCAGGCCACCAGCAGGGTGATGGCGATGTAGTCACTGGTGGCGTCGCTGCTGCCCGCCTGCACAGCGGCGGAGCCGGCGCCGCGACGGCCGGCGACGTTGACGGTGAGCTCGCGGCTGAGCTTGCTGCGCTCCTGCACCGACAGACGGTTGAAGGTGCTCTCGGCGCTGAGGAAGGGCACCTGGCCTTCTTCGAGGTTGGCGTAGACCCAGAGCTCGGGGTTGCGGAGCAACGAAAGGCTGGTTTCCTGCAGCACCCGCTGCAGCCCTTCGCTGGAGGAGGTGTCGGCGCTGCCGGCGAGGCGGCGCAGGTCGGCCTGCAGATCCCGCGCCGAGGAGAGCAGACCCACCTGCAGCTGGGCGATCGTGACCGGCCCATCGGCGGCGACGCTGGGAAGGGAGCCACCACCGGAGGAGGGCAGAGCGGAGCCGGCGCCGCGGAAGGCATTGACCAGCAGGCCAACCACCGCCATGAGCACCAACAGGCCAAACATGCCGCCGCCGAAGCCGAAGATCGGCACGATGAAGGGGAAGCCGAGCCCGCCGCCGCCGTAACCGCCGCGCCCGTAATAGCCGCCGCCGCCGCCGCCGTAGTAGCCCCCGCCGCCATAGCTGCGGCCGCCCCCGCCGCTGTAGCCGCCACCGCCGTAGCCACGCGGGCCGGAGGGGGCCGAACGGAAGCTGCCGCCACCGATGCGCCCGCCGCTGGCCGCATCCGCCGGCAGGGGATGGCTGAACAGCAGGCCGCCCACGAGCACCGGTACCACCAACAAGCTCGCCATGCGCCGCAGCAATCGGGCAGACATCGCATCAGACAGGAAGTGGAGGAAATCTAGGAACCGCCCCCGACGATGGTGACCACCTCCAGCGCGTCGGATTCCACCACTGGCTGCTCAGCCCAGCAGCGCCGCGGCAGGATCTGGCCGTTGAACTCCACCACCACCAGGCGGGGCGCAAAGCCCAGCTCCGCCAGCACCGCCTCCAGGCTCAGGCCGGCCGGAGCGCTGCGCGGCTCACCGTTCACCAGGATCGTGATCGTCATCGCGGCCCCTCCTCCCCGAGGGCCGCCAGCAGGGCGGCGGTGGTGGCGGCGACATCGGCGGCGCCGGTGATGGCGCGCACCACCGCCACCCGCTCGGCGCCGGCGGCGAGCACCTCCGACAGGTTGGCGGCGTCGATGCCACCGATGGCGAAGAAGGGAAGCGGCGCTTCCGCCGCCGCGGCCCGCACGTAGGCCAGGCCCACGGGCTCACGGCCCGGCTTGGTGGGGGTGGCGTGCACGGGCCCGACGCCCACGTAGTCGCAGCCCTCGGCCACCGCCTGGCGCAACTGCGCCAGGGCATGGGTGCTGCGGCCGATCAGGCGCTCCGGTCCGAGCAGTCGGCGGGCCACGGCCACCGGCAGATCCCCCTGGCCCAGGTGCACCCCGTCCGCATCCACCGCCAGGGCCAGATCAATTCGGTCGTTGACCAGGAACAGGGCGCCGTGCTCGGCGCAGCGGCGGCGCAGCCGCAGGGCCTGCTCCCAGCGCTGCCGATCCTCGAGACCCGCCTCCGCCTTGGCCCGGTACTGCACCAGCCTGAGTCCGGCGGCCAGGGCCTCCTCCACCCGCCGCTCCAGATCCGGCATGGGGCTGGTGACGAGGTAAAGGCGGGCGGCGGCGAGGCGGCGGCGCCGTTCCTCGCCGCCGCCGCCGGCCCGCAGCAGGGCCACCTCCAGGTCGTAGAGGGCATAGCGGATCGCCGCCGCCTCGGCGGCCAGCTCCGGATCCTCGTCGCGTCCGAATTCCTCCAGCACCCGCAGCGCCTCCTGCACCCGCGCCGCGTTGGCGGCCAGCACCGCCTCGGGGCCGTGGCGCGCCTGCTGGGCGGGGTGGCCCATGCCGGCCGCCCCATCGCCGGCGGTGTCACGGGCGAGCTTGTAGCGGCGTTGGTGCAGGCGGCCGAGCCGCTGGCGCAGGTCCTTGCAGCGGGCCACCAGATCGGCGCGATCCAGGGCGAAGCGGGCCCAGTCCTCCAGCACCCGCAGGCCCTCGCGGGCCCGATCGAGATTGGCGTCGAGCAGGCGCTCGATCGCGGCCTGGCCGCCGGGGGAGAGGCGCTGGCTGTCGGCGATGGAGCTCATGGGGGCGCAGAGGCCGCTGGGGTTCCTCCTGTCTAGGGTGTGGCAGCGCCCCCGAGCCCGATGGCCGACCTTCCGAGCAGCCCCGACCCCGGCGGTTCTGACAATCCGATGCTGGTTCTGGTGTCGGGCATCCTGCTGCTGGGGGGCATCGCCGCCTTCATCGGCTGGGGCCTCACCCACGCCTATCCCGGCGCCTGAGCGGCCAGGAGACGGCGCGCCGCCGCCGCGTCCTGGCCGATCTGGGCGCTGAGGGCCTCCAGGCTCTCGAAGCGCCGCTGGCGGCGCAGCAGGGCCACGGGCTCCACGAGCAGCTGGCGCCCCGCCAGGTCGATCGCCCGGTCGAGCAGATGCACTTCCACCGCCGAGGGCGCCAGCGGGTCGACGGTGGGCTGGGGGCCCAGGTTCATCACCGCCGCCATCCCTTCGCCGTCCGCCCCCTCCCGGGCAGGCTCAGCCCCGTCGGCCTGCAGCAGCCAGGCCCGGGCGGCATACACCCCCTCCAGGGGCAGGAACTTGCGGCCGTCCACCTGCAGGTTGGCGGTGGGCCATCCCAGGGGCCGCCCCAGGCCGCGGCCCCGCACCACCCGGCCGCGGAAGCGGTAGGGGCGCTCCAGCAGGCGGGAGGCCTCATCGATCTCACCGGCGGCCAGGGCGGCCCTGATTCGGCTGCTGCTCAGCCGTCCCTCCCGATCCGCCTCCATCGGCACCACGCGCACGGCGATGCCATGGGCGGCGCCGAAACGCTCCAATTCGGCCACACCGCCGCTGCGGCCCGCCCCGAAGCGGAAATTTTCACCCACCGCCAGGCGGCGGGCCCCCAGCTGGCCAGCCAGCACCTCGGCCACGAAGGCTTCCGGCGTCAGGGCGGCGAGGGCGGCATCGAAGGGCACCAGCACCAGCTGGCGGATCCCCAGGGGCTCCAGCAGCTCCAGCTTCTCCTGCGGCAGATCCAGCCGCAGCCGCACCTCACCCCGCAGCACCTCGCGGGGATGGGGCCAGAAGATCACCACCGTGGGCACCAGGCCGTCCCCTGCCTCCAGGGGATCCGCCACAGCGGCGATCACGCGCCGATGACCCCGGTGCAGACCATCAAAACTGCCCAGCGCGATGGCGGTGGGCCGCAGAGCATCGCGGGGACCGTAGAGCGAAATCAAGGGCCGGGGGGGAGGGCGCGCTCGCCCCGGCGATCCTCCCATGGCAAGTTTGGAGGGCCAGTCCGGGGCTCCATGGCCGATCCGCTCGACCTGCAGCGCATCTCCTTCGCGTTGCGCCGCGTGGGCTGGGCGCGCTTCTGGATTCAGATGGCCCTCGGCGTGGTGGTGGTGGGAGTGCTGATCTTCAACAACATCGGCGGTCAGATCGCATCCCGCGCCGACAAGGCGCTGGGGCTGGGTCCGGGCCTGAGCTTGACCACCTTCTCGTTCTTCGTGCTCTGCTGGAGCCTCTGGCAGAGCTGGCTGGTGGTGCGCTGCGGCCGGGCCCTGGCCAGCCCGGTGCACCCCAGCAAGGGGGAGACGGCCCGGCTGCTGAAGCGCGGCATCCTCGGCGATCTCGCCGGCCTGACCCTGGCGGCCGTGGGCTACCAGGCCCTGGCGGGGAGCCTGTTCGTGCAGGCCTCGATGCAGGCCGGCTTCGCGTTCGGCGGCATGATGACCACTCCCGGCGGGCGCATCACCAACTACCCGATCACCTCCCTGGAGATGCTCAGCGTGCTGAGCAACACCCAGGTGCTCTTCGCCCACCTGATCGGCCTGGGGCTGAGCCTCTGGTTTCTGCAGCGCATCTACCGGAGGGCCTGAGCGCCGCCTGGGGACACCAATTCCTCCGGGGCCGGCAGGCGATCGGGCCGCCCACGCCAGAACAGCTCGGGTTGGAGGGGCACCAGGGCCGCGCCCCCCGCTCGGATCCAGGCGACATCGGAGGGCCAGCCCGCCGGCTCCGCCAGCGCCGATTCGAGGTCATCCACCACCTCCCCCGCCAGCCAGTAGTAGGTGCGGCCGCGCGGATCGACACGGCGGACGAACTGGTCGGTGTAGCGGCGCACGGCGGTGCGGCACCAGCGCAGTGGGCCGATCTGCTCCGCCGGCAGGGCGGGCACATTGAGGTTGAGCAGCAGGCCCGGCGGCCAGCCCACCGCCAGCATCCCCTCGGCCACCTCAATCGCCAGGCGGGCGGCGGCGCCGAACTCACGCCAGTGGAAATCGGCGCTGCTCACCGCCAGGGCCGGCAGCCGTTCGATCGTGCCCTCCATCGCCGCCGCCACCGTGCCGGAATAGAGCACATCCGTGCCGAGATTCGGGCCGTGGTTGATGCCGGAGAGCACCAGCTCGGGAGGCTCCTCCAGCAGGCTGAACAGACCGAGCTTGACGCAGTCGGAGGGATTGCCGCTGCAGGCCCAGGCGGTGACCCCCGGGGCGAACAGCTCGTCGGCCCGCTCGGCCCGCAGGGGGGTCTGCAGGGTGAGGCCGTGGCCGGTGGCGGAGCGCTCCTGATCGGGGCAGACCACCGTGACCCGATGCCCGCGGCCCACCGCTTCGGCCGCCAGGGCCTGGATGCCGCCCGCGAACACCCCGTCGTCGTTGCTGAGCAGGATGCGGAGGGGAGCCATCGGCGGCGGCGGAGACCGGTCGTGCGAACGCTACGCGGGCCGCTGGCGGCCGCTGCCTACAGTCAGGTTCAACGCCAGCCGCCGCCCCCTTGAGCGCCCCCGTCAGCCTGCAGCAGCTCACCGACCAGCTGGCCGCCCTGGAGGCCGAGGCCGCCGCCGCGATCGCCAGCGCGCCGGATGCCGCCGCCCTGGAGGCCCTGCGGGTGGGGCTGCTGGGCAAGAAAGGGCGGCTCTCGTCGGTGCTGGGGGCGATGGGTCAGCTGCCCGGCCAGGAGCGACCGCTGGTGGGGGAACGGGCCAACCGGCTCAAACAGCAGCTGCAGGGCCTGCTGAGCGAGCGGCAGGAGGGGATGCGCGGGGCGGCGCTGGCCGCGCGGCTGGAGCTGGAGCGGCTCGACGTGACGGCGCCACCCAGCTTTGTGCCGCCGGGCCATCGCCACCCCCTGATCGCCACGATCGAGGAGATCGTCGACATCTTTGCGGGGCTGGGCTATCGCGTGTCCGAAGGGCCGGAGATCGAGAGCGACCACTACAACTTCTCCGCCCTGAACATCCCGCCCGACCACCCGGCCCGGGACATGCAGGACACCTTTTATCTGTCCCCCGGCGCCGACGGCGGCGAGCGGCTGCTGCGCACCCACACCTCACCGGTGCAGATCCGCTATCTGGAGACCAACCCGCCGCCGGTGCGGGTGGTGGCGCCTGGCCGGGTGTTCCGCCGCGACGCTGTGGATGCCACCCATTCGCCGGTGTTTCACCAGGTGGAGGTGCTGGCCCTCGATGAGGGGCTCGATTTCAGCCACCTGCGCGGCACCGTGATGGCCTTCCTGAAGAGCTTCTTCGGCGATCTGCCGGTGCGCTTCCGAGCCAGCTACTTCCCCTTCACCGAGCCCTCCGCCGAGGTGGACGTGCAGTGGCGGGGCCGCTGGCTGGAGGTGATGGGCTGCGGGATGGTGGATCCGGCGGTGCTGGAGGGTCTTGGCCTCGATCCCCGCCGCTGGAGCGGCTTCGCCGCTGGCCTGGGGGTGGAGCGGTTCTGCATGGTGCGCCACGGCATCGACGACATCCGCCGGCTCTACACCAGCGACCTGCGCTTCCTCGAGCAGTTCTGAGCCGTGCCGCTGCCCGCGGTTCCCGACCATAAACTCGTGGATTCATCCCGCCATCGGTCGGTGTTCCGGGTCGGCCTGATCGTCAACGACGGCAAGGACCTTGCCCTGGCCACCGCCGACGCGATCGAACAGCGTCTCGGCGCCGCCGGCCTGGAGGTGGTGCGGGTGAGCAGCGCCGGCGGGGTGGTGGGCTTCGCCAATCCCGACCAGCTCTTGCGGGCGAAGGGCTACGCCGCCTGCGTGCCGCCGGCCTTCGACCCGGAGATGGCCCTGGCCCTGGTGCTCGGTGGCGATGGCACCGTGCTCTCCGCCGCCCGCCAGACCGCTCCGATCGGGGTGCCGATCCTCACCATCAACACGGGCCATCTGGGGTTTCTGGCGGAGGCTTACCTCAAGGATCTCGATCGCGCCCTCGAGCAGGTGGTGAGCGGCCGCTGGACGGTGGAGGAGCGCACGATGCTGGTGGTGAGCGTGATGCGGGCGGAGCAGCGGCGCTGGGAGGTGCTCTGCCTCAACGAAATGGCCCTGCACCGCGAGCCGCTCACGAGCATGTGCCATTTCGAGATCGCGATCGGCCGCCACGCCCCGGTGGACATCGCCGCCGACGGGGTGATTCTCTCCTCCCCCACCGGCTCCACCGCCTACGCCCTCAGCGCCGGCGGCCCGGTGATCACCCCGGACTGCCCGGTGCTGCAGCTCACCCCGATCGCCCCCCACTCGCTGGCCTCGCGGGCCCTGGTGTTCAGCGACCGGGAGCCGGTGACGATCTTCCCGGCCACGCCGGAACGGCTGATGATGGTGGTGGATGGCAGCGCCGGCTGCTACATCTGGCCCGAGGACCGGGTGCTGATCCGCCGCAGCGACCATCCGGCCCGCTTCGTGCGCCTGGCCGACCACGAATTCTTCCAGGTGCTGCGCAACAAGCTGGGCTGGGGATTGCCCCATGTCGCCAAGCCCGCGGGCGAGGGGCTGGCGTGAGCGGGGCGCGGGCGACGGGGGGCGAGGGCACGCGGGTGCTGCTGGTGGGGGAGGCGGCCGAAGGGCTAGCGGACCGGCTCGCCCTCTCCGGCTACCAGCCCGTGGAGGCCGCGGCCCCGGGCGAGGCGCCCCAGGCGGTGGTGCTGGCCCCCGACAGCGAGGGGAAGCTGGCCGCTCTGCGGCGGGCCTGGGGAGCGGTGCCGATCCTGCTCGGCCTGCGGGGGGATTCCCTCGAGGAGCGGGTGCGCTGCCTGGCCAGCGGCGCCGACGACTTCTGGCTGACCGACCGCCCCCCCAGCGACCTGCTGGCCCGCCTGCGCCTGCACCTGCGCCTGGCCGACCGGGGGGCCCAGCCCGGGGAGGCGGTGGAGCTACGGCTGGCGGATCTGGTGCTCGACCCCAGCCGACGGCTGGTGCGGCGGGCGGGCCGGGATCTGCCCCTCAGCGAGCGGGAGTACCAGCTCCTGGTGCTGCTGCTGCGGCACCGGGGCGAAGTGGTCAGCCGCGAGCGGATCCTGGCCTCCGTCTGGGAGGGGAGCGGGGGCGCCGCCAGCAACGTGATCGAGGTCTACGTGCGCTACCTGCGCCAGAAGCTGGAGCGCCACGGCGGGCGGCGCCTGCTCCACACCGTGCGGGGCCAGGGGTACTGTCTGGCCGAACACTGGCCGCCCGGCGGCGAGAGGTGATGGGGCTCCGCAGGAGACGACAGGCCGCTCTGGCCTTCGGGCTCGCGGCCAGCGGCGTCGCGCTGGCGACTGCTCTGAGCCGGGCCCAGGCCCGTGGCGCCGGCGGTCCACCGCAGACCCTGCCGGTGACCGCCCGCTGGTGCCTGGAGCCCGCCCCCGCGGGCCCAACGCCTCGCTGCATCGCCCTGGAGGTGGCGGACACCCCCCAGCGACAGGCCTGGGGTCTGCAGATGCGCCCCCGCCTGCCGGCCCTGCGTGGCATGTGGTTTCCCTAC
>JBIKTO010000090.1:0-8000 GCA_044348065.1 Cyanobium sp. | reverse complement strand
TCGCCCCGCAGCACCAGCCGGTATTCGCTGCGGCTGGTGAGCACCCGGTAGGGCTCGCGCAGATCGCGGGTCACCAGGTCATCGATCATCGTGCCGATGTAGCTGCCTTCGCGGGGGAAGGCCACGGGCTCCTGGCCGCCGATGCGCCGTGCCGCGTTCAGCCCCGCCACCAGCCCCTGGGCGGCCGCCTCCTCGTAGCCGGTGGTGCCATTGAGCTGACCGGCGCAGAACAGCCCCGCCACCCGTTGGCACTCCAGTGACGGGCTGAGCTGGGTGGCGGGCACGTAGTCGTAGTCGACCGCGTAGGCGGGGCGCAGCATCACGCAGTGCTCCAGGCCGGGCAGGGTACGCAGCAGCTCCAGCTGCAGCCGCTCCGGCAGGCCGGTGGAGAAGCCCTGCACGTAGAGCTCGGGGGTGTCGCGTCCCTCCGGTTCCAGGAAGATCTGGTGGCTGTCCTTGTCGGCGAAGCGCACGATCTTGTCCTCGATCGAGGGGCAGTAGCGCGGTCCGGCGCTGTCGAGGTGGCCGCCGTAGATCGGGGTGAGGTGCAGGTTGTCGCGGATCAGCTGGTGGGTGGCGGCGGTGGTGCGGGTGATGTGGCAGGCCATCGCCTCGCCGCTCACCCAGGCGGCCGGATCGAAGGAGAAGAAGCGATCATGGGCATCGCTGGGTTGTTCCTCCAGCCGGTCGAGAGCCACGCTGCGCCGGTCCACCCGTGCCGGGGTGCCCGTTTTCAGCCGCCCGGTGCGCAGGCCCAGGGCCTGCAGGGCCTCGGTGAGCCCTTCGGCGGCCGGCTCGCCCGCCCGCCCCGCCGGCATCGAACGGTCGCCCACCCAGATGCGGCCCCCCAGAAAGGTGCCGGTGGTGAGCACCACGGCGCCGGCTCCGTAGACGCTGCCGAAGTAGGTGCGCACGCCGATCACCCGGCAGGCGGGCCTCCCCTCGGCTGCGTCGGCCTCCGGGTCGCCCTCCACCTCCAGGCCGGTGACCATCGCCTCCCGCAGGGCCAGGTTGGGGGTGTGCTGCAGCAGCTGCAGCATCTGGCGGGAGTACTGGCGCTTGTCGGTCTGGGCGCGCAGGGCCCAGACGGCCGGCCCGCGGCTGGCGTTGAGCACCCGCTTCTGCAGGGCGGTGGCATCGGCGAGGCGGCCGATCACGCCGCCGAGCGCATCCACCTCGTGCACCAGCTGGCTCTTGGCGGGGCCGCCCACCGCCGGGTTGCAGGGCTGCCAGGCGATGCGGTCGAGGTTGAGGGCGAACAGGGCCGTGTGCAGCCCGAGCCGGGCCGCCGTGATCGCCGCCTCACAGCCGGCGTGGCCGCCGCCGACCACGATCAGGTCGAAGGATTCGCTGGGGCTGCGGGAGAAGGGCGCCATCGGGCCATTCTCCCGCAGCCGGCGCCGTGTTCGACTGGGGCGTCAACCGGTGTTCCTGATTTCCGCTCCTTCTCCCTCGGCCCCGACGGCCCCCCAGCGCAGTGTGGAGTCCCTGGCCCGCAGCCTGCGCCCCCTGCTCCCGCCCGCCGCCTTCCGCTCCGATCCCTTTCCGCTCGGGCTGCTGCTGCTCAACCTGGCGATCCTCGGCCTGGGCTGGACCCTGGCCCGCCAACTGGAGCGCTGGCCCTGGCAGGCCCTGCCCCTCTTCCTGCCCTTCAGCCTGGCGATGGGCAACGCCGTGATCCTGCTGCTGTTCACCAGCCACGATCTGCTGCATGGCAAGGCGCTGCGGGGTTCGTTCTGGCGGCGGGCCGTGGGCCTGGTGGGGCTGGCCCTGCTCTGGATGCCCCCCAGCCTCTGGCTGGCGGTGCACAACCGGGAGCACCATGGCCACACCAACAGCCTGCGGGATCCGGATCGCAGCTACCTGGAGGTCCAGCCGGCCAGCTGGGGCAAATGGATCCAGCAGCGCTTCATTCCCTCCGACGAGGTGAGCGGCCTGGGGCTGCTGCTGGGCATGGCCAGCGCCTGGGGGGTGCACAACCTGCGCACCCTCAGCTCGGTGCTGTTGGTGCCCAGTGGCACGGCCCTCTTCCCGCCGGCGCCGTTCCGGGTGAGTGCACGCCAGCGGCGCCGCATCACCGGCGAGCTGCTGGCGGTGATCGGCCTGCATGCGGCGGTGATCGGCTGGATCGGTTTCGAGGCGCGCGGCCTGCTGCTCGCCTACTTCCTGCCGATCTGGCTCGGCTATGCCGGCGCGATGGCGTACATCTACACCAATCACATGCTCACCCCTCTCGATGAGGACAACGATCCGCTGGGCAACAGCCTTTCGCTGCGGTTGCCGGCCTGGCTGGATCGCCTGCATCTGAATTTCTCCCATCACACCGAACATCACATCTTTCCGGGCTTGAACAGCCGTTATTACCCCGCCGTGCGGCGTCTGCTGCTCGAGCACCACGGCGATCGGTACCAGCTGCTCGAGGGTCGCGAGGCCTGGCGGCTGCTGCTCAGCACGCCTCGCCACTACCGAAGCGCCCACACCGTCTGCTCGGCCGATGGCCGCCGCGCCATGCGCCTGCCCCGCCTGAATCGCTTCGGCCGCTGAGGGCTCAGGCCGCCAGGTTGCGGAAGCGGGTGTACTGGGGCTCAAACAGCAGCTTGCAGGTGCCCACCGGACCGTTGCGGTGCTTGGTGACGATCACCTCGGTGATGCCGCGGTCGGGGGTTTCGGGGTTGTAGTACTCATCCCGGTAGATCATCATCACGATGTCGGCGTCCTGCTCGATCGAGCCGGATTCCCGCAGGTCGCTGAGCATCGGCCGCTTGTTGGTGCGCGCCTCCACGCCGCGGCTGAGCTGGGAGAGGGCCACCACCGGCACGTCGAGTTCGCGGGCCATCTGCTTGAGGCCGCGGGTGATGCGCGAGAGCTCCTGCACGCGGTTGTCGGAGCCGGAGCCCTCCATCAGCTGCAGGTAATCGATCACGATCAGCCCGAGTTTGCGGCCCTGCTCCGCCATCAGCCGGCGGCAGAGAGAGCGCATCTCCAGCACGCCCGCGTTGGGCTTGTCGTCGATGTAGAGCGGCAACCGTGCCAGGGCGCTGATGCCGTTGCCCAGCAGCGGCCACTCCTCCTCCTGCAGGCGCCCGGTGCGCAGCCGGCCGCTCTCGATGCCCACCTCCATCGCCAGCAGCCGGTAGGTGAGCTGCTCCTTGCTCATCTCCAGGCTGAACACGCAGACCGGCAGGTCGTGCAGCTGAGCCACGTTGCGGGCGATGTTGAGGGTGATCGCCGTCTTCCCCATCGCCGGCCGCCCGGCGATGATGATCAGGTCGCTGCGCTGCAGCCCCTGGGTCATGGCGTCCAGGTCGTAGAAGTTCACCGGGATGCCCGCCACCGCCGTGCCCTGGGAGCGGGTTTCGATCTCCTCGAAGGTGCTGGTGAGGATCTCGGCGGTGGGGGTGAGGCCGAGGCTGGGCTTCTCCTGGCTGATGGCAAAGATCTTCTGCTCCGCCTCATCGAGCACCTGCTCCATCGGCTTCGACTGATCGAAGCCCAGGGCGATCACCTCGTTGCCGGAGCGGATCAGCCGGCGGCGCAGGTATTTGTCCATCACCAGGCGCGCCACCTGGTCGATCGAGGCGGTGGAGAGGGTGCGCTCCACCAGCTCCGCCAGCCGCGTGGCGCCGCCCACCTTCTCCAGGTGGCCGGTGTCCGCCAGCCAGGCGGACATCGCCGTGAGATCCGTGGGGCGGCCCTGGCCGTGCAGCATCAGGGCGGTGCGGTAGATCTCGCGGTGGGCGCCGAGGTAGAAGGCCTCGGGCTGCAGCACATCGGCCACCCGGCCGATGGCGTCCGGGTCGAGCAGGATGCCGCCGAGCACCGCCTCCTCCGCCTCCAGGTTCTGGGGGGGCAGGCCAACCGGCAGTCCGTTGCCAGCCCGGCGCGCGTCGCCCTCCCGCCCCTCAGCGGCGGCGCCGTTTCCCTGTAGCGGCAGGCTCACCATGGCGTCGGCGGGGCGCTCGGGGAAGGGGAAGGGCGGAGCGGGGATCCATCATCCCCCGGGCCTGGAGTTTTGACCAGACGGAAGCCACACCACAGGCAGTGGATTCAAGCCATCAAAAAGCCCCGGTCCCACCACCAATGGGGTGCTCCCGGAGCTCGCGGTTGGCGTTGGTGAGCGTTCAGTGGCTCACCACCTCGAGGTTGATCTCGGCCACCACCTCGGGGTGGAGCTTCACCTGCACCTTGTAGGAGCCGGTGCGATGGATCTCGGGCACGATGATGTCGCGGCGGTCCACCTCCTTCTTGGTGGCCGCTTCGATCGCTTCGGCCACGTCGCCGTTGGTGACGGTGCCGAACAGCACGTCGTCGCCGCCGGTCTGCTTGCGGACCGTGAAGCGGCCGATGGTGTCGAGGGCGGTGCGGAAGCTGATCGCCTCCTGCTTGAGGGCCGCCAGGCGCTCCGCCTCCTTGGCGCGGCGGTGCTCCACCTGGCGCAGCACCGAGGCGGTGACGGACACCGCCTTGCCGGTGGGCAGCAGGTAGTTGCGGGCGTAGCCGGGGGCCACCTCCACCAGATCACCGTCCTTGCCGAGGCTGAGGACGTCTTCGTTCAGAACCACCTGGACGCGCTTGGCCATGACCTGACTGCCGGAGACTGCGGGAACCGCTGATAAGGCGATCGTTAACCCTACGCCACCGGCCGCGCCGGGGCCGGGCGGGAGAGGCGTCGGGCCGGATCGGCGGCCGCCGGCACCCGCACCTGGGTGGCCAGGCCGAGGGCCCGCAGCAGGCGGATGTGCTGCCAGGTGAGGTCGATCTGGTTGCCGAAGCCCTGGCGGGCGGAATGGGGGAAGGCGTGGTGGTTGTTGTGCCAGCCTTCGCCGAAGGTGAGGGCCGCCACCCAGGGGTTGTTGCGTGAGCGGTCGCCGCTGGCGTGCACCGAGTCGCCCCAGGCGTGGGTGGCGGAATTCACCAGCCAGGTGACGTGGTACACCACCGCCAGACGCAGGGGGATGCCCCAGAGCACCAGGGCCCAGCCGCCGGCACCGGTGATGGTGCCGATCCAGAAGAGCAGGCCGGCCAGCGGCAGCTGCAGGGCCAGAAACCAGCGGTTCAGCCAGCGGTGGTAGGGGTCGAGGGCCAGGTCACCGGTGAGCCGGGGCACGGCCGCCAGGGCGGGCACGGTGATGAACATCCAGCCCATGTGGCTCCACCAGAAGCCTTTGTTGCTGTCGTGATGATCCGCATCCGTATCGGAGAATTTGTGGTGGTGGCGGTGCAGCCCCACCCAGTCGATCGGTCCGTGCTGGCAGCTGAGGGCGCCGCAGGTGGCGAAGAAGCGCTCCAGCCAGCGGGGAACCCGGAAGGAGCGGTGGCTCAGCAGCCGGTGGTAGCCGATGGTGACCCCCAGGCAGGCGGTGACCCAGTAGAGGATCACCAGGGTGGCCACGGCCTGCACGCTCCAGAACCTGGGCAGAAGGGCCACCAGGGCGAGGGCATGCACCGCCGCCATGAAGCCGATCACCGGCCAGTTGCGGCCGGGGGGCACCACCAGGGGAGGCCCGCCGTCGCGGGGCTGGTGCAGGGCCTGGGCGCGGCGGTGCACGTCAGCCGCGTTCACGGTGGCGGAACTGCGGGTGTGGCTGGACAGGGGCGGGCGGGAGGAGAGCGTGGCGGCCATGAAGGACCGACTCCGGATCGGACGTTACGATGATAGCAATACGGATCCCGATCATTTGGGGCATCGAGAACGACTCGCATCAGGACGGGTGGCCTTCGCCCACCTGATCCGCCTCTGGCACAGCGGCAACGGCTGGTCCCACCGGGTTCTGCCCGGCCTGGCGGAAGCGCTCGATCTCGGCCGCGTGCACAACTCCCAGCTCTCGATGCTGCGCAACGGCAAGCTGGCCTCCCCCGGCCCGGAGGTGTTCCTGGCCCTGGGGGCGATCAACGGCTGGCTCGCCGCCGAGGCCCCCGAGGGCCGACTCGACGCCCAGCGGGCCGAGCGGCTGCTCGACGGCCACCCCGAGCTGATCGAAGCCCTGCGCAGCTCCGCCCTGCCGGTGCGCGATCCGGATGGCCACGTGCTGGGCATCGGCGATCTGCTGGAGGTGTTCGTGGGGCAGCGGCCGCCGCCGCCAGGCTTCGATCTGCGGGTTCTGGAGCAGGAGGCCCCCGCCCTGAGCGCCGCCCTGGCCCTGCTGTTCACCGCCGGCCGCCCCTGGCGCCTCTGCCGCGACCAGCTGCTGGCGGCCTATCCGGCGGATCGGCGCCAGCGACGCGAGCGATTCGCCGCGGTGATGGCCGGCCAGGCCGATTACAGCGCCGCCGAACTGGAGGCCGAACTGCCCGACCTGCGCCGCACCCTGGCGCTGCTCGGAGCCGCCGGCGAGGAGGATCTCTCGGCGGAAGGGTTCCTGGAGCTGCTGCGCCGCCGCGCCGGCGCCGGCCAGACCCCCGATCTGGCCGCGGCGATCCGCCGCGAGCTGCGCGGCGGCTGAGGCCGTGGGACGCTTCAGCTCTGGGGCTGGGGAGCGATCCGCAGCCGCCGGGCCAGGCCCAGGGCCCGCAGCAGGCGGATGTGCTGCCAGGTGATGTCGAATTCGAACCAGCGCAGGCCGTGGCGGGCGCTGGCCGGGTGGGCGTGGTGGTTGTTGTGCCAGCCCTCGCCGAAGCTCAGCAGCGCCACCCACCAGCAGTTGCGCGAGAGGTCGGGGCTGTCGAAGTTGCGGTAGCCGAAGGCGTGGGTGGCGGAATTCACCAGCCAGGTGACGTGATACACCAGCACCAGGCGCAGCGGGATGCCCCAGAGCACCAGGCCCAGGCCGCCGCCGTGCACCCCGGCCGCCTGGCCGTACCAGTAGAGGGCGGCCCCCAGGGGCAGCTGCAGCAGCAGAAACCAGCGGTCCAGCCAGCGGTAGAGGGGATCGCGCTCCAGGTCGCCGGTGAAGCGGTGGATCTCCCGCAGCGCCGGGATCTCGTGCAGCATCCATTCACTGTGCGACCACCAGAGGCCGCGGGCCGCGTCGTGGTGGTCGTTCGGCTGATCCGAGAAGAGATGGTGGTGGCGGTGCAGCCCCACCCATTCGATCGGACCGCTCTGGCAGGCCAGGGCACCCATCAGCACCAGCAGCCGCTCCAGCCAGCGGGGCGCCTCGAAGCTGCGGTGCGCCACCAGCCGGTGCAGGCCGAGGGTCACCCCCAGCACGGTCATCCAATACAGGACAGCCAGTACCACCAGCCCCTGCACGCTCCAGAAGCGGGGCAGCAGGGCGAACACCGCCCCCACATGCATGGCCAGCATGAAGGTGGTGGTGCCCGCCTTGAGGCGGCGCTGGCGGGCCGGCAGGCGCGGGCGGGGGCTGGTGAGCCCCGCCCGCAGGGCGTGCTGACGCCGTCGCGACGGCGACGACTCCAGCGGATCGCCCGGGTGGGGAAGGGTTCCCAACGCCAGGGCCTCGGCGGCATCTCCGGTGGAGGACTCGGGGGAGGACTCAACGGAGGGGCGTGGGGGCAAGGGGGCGGGCCGAAGGGAGAACACCACAATCTAGCCGTGCACTTCGGTGCCACCCGCCGGGCAGCATGGCGCCAGCCCTCCGGCTCCGATGACCGTCGCCCCGCCCTGCCTCTCCCCCCCCGAGGCCGCCGATCGCGTCGCGGCGGCCCTGGAGCGGAACGCCCCCCTGGCGGCGGCCCGCACCGCCGCGGTGCGGCTCCGGCTGGAGCGGGTGCTGGCGGCCTTCGCCGCCGAACGGGTGGGGGTGCACCACTTCGCCTCGGTGAGCGGCTACGGCCACGGCGATCTGGGCCGTGAGGTCCTGGATCGGGTCTTCGCCCGGGTGCTCGGGGCCGAGGCGGCGGCCGTGCGCCTCCAGTTCGTCAGCGGCACCCACGCGATCACCGCCGCCCTGTTCGGCGTGCTCCGCCCCGGCGACCGGATGCTGGCCCTCACCGGTCGCCCCTACGACACCCTGGAGGAGGTGATCGGCCTGCGGGGCTCCGGCCAGGGCTCCCTGGCCGACTTCGGCGTGCGCTACGACGAGCTGGCCCTCACCGCC
>JBIKTO010000089.1:0-8009 GCA_044348065.1 Cyanobium sp. | reverse complement strand
CCCGAAGCGAACGCAAGATCAGCTTCCTGGGAAACTTCCCACCTCGCCAGTGCGGCATCGCCACCTTCACCCGCGACATCCGCCAGGCGGTGGCCGAGCAGCGGCCGCACTGGAGCACGCCGGTGCTCAGCGTCACCGATCCGGGGTTTCGTTACGCCTACCCGGACGTGGTGCGTTTTGAACTGCCGGAGCGCAACCTGGCCAGCTATCAGCGGGCCGCCGATTTCATCAATCTGTCCCACACCGATCTGCTCTGCATCCAGCACGAGTTCGGCATCTACGGCGGGCCGGCCGGCAGCCATCTGCTCACCCTGATGCGGCGGCTGCGGCTGCCGGTGGTCACCACCCTGCACACGGTGCTCCAGGAGCCGCTGGCCGAGCAGCGGCGGGTGATGGAGGAGCTGATCCAGCAGAGCGACGCCCTGGTGGTGATGAGCGAGCGGGGCCGGCGCATCCTGCGGGAGGTGTATGCCGCGCCGGAAGAGAAGCTGGAGGTGATCCCGCACGGCATTCCCGACCTGCCGTTTGTGGATCCAAATTTCTACAAGGACCAATTCGGCGTCGCCGGCCGGCCGATGATGCTCACCTTCGGTCTGCTCTCCCCCGGCAAGGGGATCGAGCACGGCATTGAGTCGCTGCCGGCGATCCTGGCTCGTCATCCCGATCTGGTGTATGTGATCCTCGGCGCCACCCACCCGAATCTGTTGCGGGCGGACGGGGAGACCTACCGGCTCTCCCTGGAGCAGCTGGCGCGCGGGCTGGGGGTGGAGAACAACGTGATCTTCGTGAACCGTTATGTGGATGATCAGCAGCTGAGCGAATACATCGGCGCCGCCGACATCTACCTCACCCCGTATCTCAATGCCGCCCAGATCACCTCGGGCACCCTGGCCTATTGCTATGGGGCCGGCAAGGCGGTGGTGAGCACCCCCTACTGGCATGCCGAGGAGCTGCTGGCGCACGATCACGGCGTGCTGGTGCCCTTCCGCGATGGCGCGGCGATCGCGGCGGCGGTGAATGGCCTGCTGGAGGAGCCCACCCGTCTGCACGCGATGCGCAAGCAGGCCTACCTGGGCGGGCGGGAGATGGTGTGGAGCGCCGTGGGTGAGCGTTATGCCCAGCTGTTCGAGCGGCTGCTGGTGGCCGGCGCCGGCCGGGCCCGCAGCCACCGGCCCGCAGCCACCCTGGCGGTGGAGGGGGCGGAGCTGCCGATCTGGCGCTTCCAGCACCTGGAGCTGATGTGCGATTCCACCGGCGTGTTCCAGCACGCCGTGCACAACGTGCCCGATTTCCACCACGGCTACTGCACGGACGACAATGCCCGCGCCCTGCTGTTCACGGCCCAGCTGGAGCACCTGGGCGAGCCGCTCAACGGCCTGGGGCGGGTGCAGTCGGCCGCAGCCGCTTTCCTGCACTACGCCTTCGTGCCGGAGAGCGGCCGCTTCCGCAACTTCATGAGCTTTGATCGCCGCTGGCTGGAAGCGCAGGGGTCGGAGGACAGCCACGGCCGGGCCGTCTGGGGCCTGGGGGCGATTGTGGGCCGCACCCGCCAGACCAACCTGCGCACCTGGGCCGCCCGCCTGCTGGAGCAGGCGCTGCCGGCCCTGGAGGGCTTCACCTCGCCGCGGGCCTGGGCCTTCGCGATCCTGGGCCTGCACGAATACCTGCGGATGCTGGAGGGTGACCTGCTGGCGGACCGCTGGCGGCTGGAGCTCGCCGAGCGGCTGCTGGCGGCGTTCCGCGGCCATGCCAGCCCGGAGTGGCCGTGGCTGGAGCCGATCGTGAGCTACGACAACGCCCGTCTTCCCCAGGCCCTGATCCTCAGTGGCCGCTGGCTGCAGCGACAGGACATGATGGAAACGGGCCTGCGGGCCCTCGGCTGGCTGCAGGACGCCCAGCGGGCGCCCGAGGGCCATTTCCGGCCGATCGGGTCGGAGGGTTTCTGGCCCCAGGGCGGCGTTCCCGCCAGCCACGACCAGCAACCCCTGGAGGCCACCGCCAGCGTGGCCGCCTGCCTCGAGGCCCTGCACGCCACCGGCGACCCCCACTGGCGCCAGGAGGCGATCCGCAGCTTCGACTGGTTCCTGGGTCGCAACGACCTGCGCCGCCCCCTCTACGACGCCAGCAACGGCGGCTGCTTCGACGGCCTCCAACCCGCCGGCGTGAACCGGAACCAGGGGGCGGAGTCCACCCTGGCCTTCCTGATGGCCCTGGCCGACATGAAACTGCTCCACAGCGAAGCCCTCACCGCCACGCCATGAGCCAGCCGCGCGAGGCCCCCCCGGGGATGCTGCCCGTGGAGCGCCTGGGGCTCCACCTGGAGCCGAACCAGAGCCGCGTGCTGCTGCGGCCGTTCATGCCCTCCCTGGTGGTCAAGCCCACCAGCGGCCCGGGTGATCGGCGGCGCCTGGAGGTGCTGCTCGACCGGCTGGCGGCCCTGCCGGCGGAGGAGAGCGAGCGGGAGCTGGAGCGGCTGCGCCATCGCTTCGGCGTGCGCCACCGCACCCTGGAAACGCTGGCCCGCCAGCGCTGGCAGGCCGTGCTGGCGCCGCTGCAGTGGCAGCACCGGCTGGGGGCGGAACAGCAACTGCTGCTGGGCTATTACCTCACCAATGAATACGCGCTGGAATCGGCGGCCCTGTTCAATCCCTCCCTGGTGCCCCATCCCGACCAGAGCGGCCTGGAGGCGGGCAGCCTGCGGGTGGTGCTGAGCCTGCGGGCCACGGGGGAGGGGCACATCTCCTCGATCGAATTCCGCAGCGCCGTGATCGGCGCCGAGGGCGACCTGCACCTGGATCGGGTGTCGCCGTTCGTGTACCAGGGCGAGATCAGCGAGCTGGAGGGCGATGGCGAGGCCAGCTATCTGGTGAGCTACGAAGAGGACAGCCAGCTCAGCGAGCGGGTGCTGTTTCCGGTGGCGGCGCGGGAGAGCAACGGCCTGGAGGATGCCCGCTTCGTGATGCTGGAGGGGGAAAGCCCCCGCTATCTGGCCACCGCCACCGCCTACGACGGCCGGGGCATCCACACCCAGCTGATCGAAACCGACGACTTCCGCCAGTTCCGGCTGCGGCCGCTGCAGGGCTCGGCGATCCGCAACAAGGGCCTGGCCTTCTTCCCGCGCCGCATCCACGGCCAGTGGTGGATGCTCGGCCGCCAGGACAGCGAGAACATCCACCTGATGACCAGCGACCGGCCGGATTGCTGGCACCACTCCCAGGTGCTGCTCTGCCCGCAGGAGCCGTGGGAATTCATCCAGCTGGGCAACTGCGGCTCACCGCTCGAAACCAGCGCCGGCTGGCTGGTGCTCACCCACGGCGTGGGGCCGATGCGGGAGTACTGCATCGGCGCGGCCCTGCTCGACCTGGAGGATCCGACGCGGGTGATCGGCCGGCTGCGCCAGCCGCTGCTGCGGGCCACCGATGACGAGCGCGATGGCTATGTGCCGAATGTGGTGTACAGCTGCGGCGGATTGATCCATGCCGAGCAGCTGTGGCTGCCCTATGCGGTATCGGATCGGGCGACTCGGATGGCCCGGGTGCCCCTGCCGGCGCTGCTGGAGCGGCTTTGCCATGATGCGCCCCGCGGCATGGACAGCTGAGATGGGTGGTGACGATGGCTTTCCCTCGCCCGAACTGCTGGAGGCCTACAGCCAGTTCTTCCGGCTGCTGAGCGAACCGGCCCGCCTGCAGCTGCTCTGCCACCTGCGGGGTGGCGAGCGGGATGTGGCCTCCCTGATCGCGGCCACCGGCTTCTCCCAGTCGCACGTGAGCCGGCAGCTGGGGCAACTGGAGCGGGCCGGTCTGATCCGCAGCAACCGCGAGGGCAACCGCAGCCTCTGGCGGGCCGAAGCCGACTGGCTCGACCAGCTCTGGAGCCTGGTTCAGCACCGCCTGTGCCAGCGGCTGGAGGAGCAGCGGCGCCTGCTGCGGCAGGTTGGCAGCGACGGGGTGGCGGACACCAGCGCTCAGCGCTGGTGATCAGCGAGAGGGGCTGGGCGAAGCCGGCGGCAGCAGCAGCTCGCGCAGGGCGTGATACAGGGGCACCGGCTGCAGCAGGCGGCTGACGTAGGCGGCGAGCACGGCGGCCACCAGCAGACCGGGCAGGAGTTGCTGGTCGGCCGCCAGGCGCAGGCTGAAGAGCACGGTAACCACCGGCAGCTGGGTGGCGCCCGCCAGGCCCGCCGCCATCCCCAGGGCGGTGCCCAACGCCCCGAGCCCCGCCAGGCCGGCGAGGCTGTGGCCCAGCAGGGCCCCGAAGGCGAGCGCGGGATCGAGGAAGCCGCCGGGAATGCCCACCCCGAGGGCCAGCACCGGCCCGAGCAGCCGCAGCAGCAGCAGGCCGAGCGCCGCGAGGGGAGCTGGAACCGGCCCCCCGGCGGCAGCGGCCTGGATCCAGTGGCTCATCAACCGTTCGCCATCGCCGCCGCTGTGGCCGCCGCTGAGCAGGGCGAAGGCGGTCAGCAGGCCGCCCACCAGCAGGCCGAGGGCCACGGGGCGGCCCTGCCGCAGCGGCCGGCAGCGGCGGGTGGCAGCCAGCAGCAGCCGCCCGAACACCGCCCCCAGCACGCCGCCCAGGGCGCCGATCGGCAGGGCCCAGAGCAGCTGCAGCGGTTCCGGCACGGCGACGCTGAGCTGGCCGAGGGCAAACAGGGGCTGACCGGTGAGGCCGCTGAACGCCGCCGCCACGGCGCAGGCCACCAGGGCCGGCCAGAGCAGGGCGGGGGCGAAGCCGCCGCCGAATTCCTCCAGCACGAACACCACCGCCACCAGCGGCGTGTTGAAGCCACCGGCCAGGCCGGCGCCGGCGGCCAGGGCCAACCCATCCCGGGGAGAGAGGCGGGGCAGCAGGACGGGGAAGCGACGGCGCAGGGCGGCAGCCACCGCGGCCCCCACCTGCACCAGCGGTCCTTCCCGGCCGAGGGGCAGGAGCGCCAGGCTGGCGGCGGCCCAGAGCCCGAAGCGCTGCAGGGTGGGTGTGGGGCCGAGCAGGTGATCCACCTGGGCGGGATCCTCCAGGCTCACCAGCGTCTGGGGGATGCCGGAGCCGCTGCCTTGCCGCCAGGGGCCGCGCTGCAGCAGCAACAGCAGCGGCACCACCAGCAGCGGCGCGGCGGCCAGGGCCAGGCCGACGCCGGTCCAGGGGCCGCCGCTGTAGGCGGGCAGCAACCCCAGCAGACGATCCTGGGCGCGATCGATCAGGTTGAAGGGCCAGCAGGCGAGCCCCACCAGCAGGCCGAGCAGGCCGAGCTGGAGGAGCTCCTGAACCAGCTCGCGCAACGCCATCACAGACCCGGGTTGCTCTGGAGGAAGGCGACCACGCGGGCGATCTCCTGCGGCTGGGCCATGCGGGCCATGGGGATGGGCCAGTCCAAAGGCATGGAGGAGATGGTGATGATGCGGCCGCCACCACCCTGCGCGATCATCTGCCTGGCCGCGTACTGGGAGGCGAAGAACACGCCGCGCAGGTTCACATTCACAACTCTGTCGAAGTCCTCGGGCGTTCTGTCGAGGATAGGGGTGCGCGATGCCGGCGTTGTTCACCATCCCATCCAGGCGGCCCTAACGGCTCACGGCCTCCTGCACCAGCCGCTGCAGGTGCCGCCCAGTTCACCGATCTCCTGCTCCAGAACCCCGGTGGCCTCGGGATGGGAGCGGTAAACGATCACCACCCGGGCACCCATGCGGGCCACCACCTCCACAATCGCCTTGCCGATGCCACTGTTGCCACCGGTGACGATGATCACCTTGCCTTTGTGGTAATTCGAGAGGGATTCGAGGGCGTTGGGGTTGGGCGCGCTCATGCGGGGGCTGGGGGAACCTTCCGGGCTTAAGCACTGAGGCGTGATCGCACCGCGGGGGTGGCGGGCCAGATGCTCCAGGCGCAGCGAAGTTGGCGGTGGCCGGTAACGGAGTGAAACAAGATGCACAACAGGTGCTGCGCATGATGGCACCAGTGGGCGATCGGGGTTGCCGGGGCGCCGTGCAGCTTGGCAAAAACATGAACGGCCTGAGCAAGACACTGATCGACCGATCGTGTTTCCAGTCCTTCAAGCCAATGCATCAAGCCGCAAAACGATCTCCTCCGGTCATCGTGCTTCTATAGTTTTGCTGGAGTTGTGGAGCGTTCAAGCATAGACTCCGCAAACATGGCCATATTTTCCACTGAAAGCGAGCAGGCCTGGTCATTGATTTGACGACGAGATGATGACATGAATCCGAGAATAGATGCCATCAAGGTAACTTTTCTGCAATCCAGCCTTGGGGAGCGCCGCTAATGCTGCCCTTGCGTGGCAGCATGGAGCTGGCTGGAAGGTGTACTACTAGGATGCAGAAGTCGAGCCCTTATCTTTTTCTTGTGTCGTAACAGAACCAGTCAGACAGCATTGCACCCAGGTTGGCATGAATACTTTCAGACCTAGTTCACTAGCATCTGACTGGCCAGCCTTTACGACGCCAAGCTTTAGGCAAAGATCATATTTGTCCCAGCGCTTATTTGATTCCCCGTCCAAACCCTTGGCAATCGTGGAGTGGAGCGGAGCGGAGCTGCCTCTTTCTCTTGTCTTTTTCGAGTTCAGCATCCTTCCTTTCTTTCCTTTCCTCGGCTTTGTTTGCCCAGTAGTAATTTGCCTGGTACGAGCCGTGTTGAGCTCACCAGTAAGCAACAGCAGAAATGATGAAAATTGATATCAGAATACTCCTGTGTTTCAGGTGGCAAGCCCCTTCCAGTCCGGCAGCATGCTTTTCCCGAATCTAGCAAGCTGAAGCTCAATACGCCAAAGGATATGAAAATAGTCTGGAAGACTCACCTTGCGTCATCCTCAAGTGAGCGTCGTAGCGCCATTGGCACACCGGGTGTCAGCGACATTGCCGTCAATAGTTCCTTGGTCGCATTCTCGTCGTCGTTGAAAGCGGAGCGGGCAGTCCTTACCAGTGAGGCAAGACGAGGGAGATGACCGAGTGCGCGTTGCTTGGCATTCCAGCGTTCGACCGTTTCGCCGTGGTGCACAGCAGCTTTTCGAGCCTGCTCGCGCAGGACGGAGTCGCCAATTGCGGCCGAGTTTGCTCCCTCGGGAAGCACGACACCCGGCGGCAGGCCCGGCGTTACTGATATGGACTCGGGGCCGCGCTCGACCACCGCTCCGAGCTGTAGCCATGCCAACAAGAAGAGCAGGCGGATGCGCACGAGAAGAGACGGTTCTGATACCGCGACGATGAGCGCAAGCAGGTGCTCTGCACTGCAAACGCGCGACTCGGTGAGCGTCGGCCCATTCCGCCGCAATGTTACGCTCGCCAGTCTCAAGAGTGCAGCAGAACGATCGGTCGAGTGTGGAGCGACGCTGATTTCGTCGAGCATCCTGCAAAGAATACGATCATAATCCTCCGGTACTAGGTCACGCCAAGCCTCCGCCTCCTTCTCCAACAATATCTCAATCATGGCTCCACGTGCGGTCATGGCTATGGCGTCCGACTGCGGCTAGCACCTTCCTTAGATGTAGTCTCGGCACCGCTGGCCCCGCCCATAACCTGCGTATGGTTTGCCGTACTGTAGATGGCCCCGCTGCCGGAAGTGCCCGGTGTGCGGTGGCATTGTGGGATAGCCCATAGGAAAGTCCCTGAGCTGAAGGGTCCGGGGCTGCCAGGCAGAGAGGTCCCAATGTTGTCGACCAGACCACTGTTGCTCGCGTTGGGCCTAAGCCAGGCCGTTGGCGGGTGTGCTAAGCCGTTCCAGCCGAGGACGGTGTCGTAGTAACCGGTAGCGACCGAATTGACAGTGTCTTCCCTTAGTTCTGTGCGCGTGAATGACACTCCCAAGGGCATGATGGTAACGTTGGCAGTGAATCCCGATCCTGCCTTCCCAACCGTGTAGGCCCTATCAGTTTGCTTGACAAGTGAGCGTGAACTTGGGGGGATCACGCTCATTAAAACCGAGCACGGGCTGCCCGCTGCCGGCGCGGCTGTCACCGTGCATGTTGCGCCAGCACCCGGGGAAGTCCAAACGACCGTAGTGCC
>JBIKTO010000088.1:0-8013 GCA_044348065.1 Cyanobium sp. | reverse complement strand
GCGGGAGGAGCTGACGATGCGCGCCGGTGGCTGCGAGCCGGATGAGGAGCAGCTGGCGGCGGCGGCGCAACTCACCGCCGCCCAGCTGCGGCGTCGGTTGCAGCTGGGGCGGCGGGCGAAGGAGCGGATGGTGGCGGCGAACCTGCGTCTGGTGGTGAGCGTGGCCAAGAAGTACACGCGCCGCAACATGGAGCTGCTCGACCTGATCCAGGAGGGCACGATCGGGCTGGTGCGGGGCGTGGAGAAGTTCGACCCCACCCGCGGCTATAAGTTTTCCACCTACGCCTACTGGTGGATCCGCCAGGGGATCACGCGGGCGATCGCCGAGAAGAGCCGCACGATCCGGCTGCCGATCCACATCACCGAAACCCTGAACAAACTGAAGAAGGGCCAGCGGGAGCTGAGCCAGGAGCTGGGCCGCACGCCCACGGTGACGGAGCTGGCGGTGTATGTGGAGCTGCCGGAGGAGGAGGTGAAGGATCTGCTGTGCCGGGCGCGTCAGCCGGTGAGCCTGGAAACGAAGGTGGGCGATGGTGAGGATACGGAACTGCTCGATCTTCTGGCGGGCGATGCCACCCTGCCGGCGGAGATGGTGGATGGCGAATGCCTGAAGGGCGATCTCACGCAACTGCTGGAGCAGCTGCCCGACCTGCAGAGCAAGGTGCTGAAGATGCGCTATGGGATTGATGGCCAGGAGCCGATGAGCCTCACCTCGATCGCCCGCACCCTGGGCATGAGCCGCGACAAGACCCGCAACCTGGAGCGCCGCGCCCTGGAGGGGATCCGGGCGCAGCGGCCGCGGTTGGAGGGCTATCTGGTGGCTTGAGGCGAGCGGCCGTCCTGGCCCTGCCCCTGGTGCTGTTGCCCGCCGGCTGCGGCCACGCCCAGGAGGTGAGGCTGAGGCCCCTTGTGTTCGCTGGAGCGGCTGACGCCGGCCGCACGATCGATTGCGGGGGCGGCTGGCTGGCGCAGGGCGAGCCGGTGGAGGTGCGCATCCAGTCGCTGCCGCGCGCCGATGGCGGCTGGGAGCGGCCCGATGGGTTGCGACTGCGGAACTGCCGGTTGCGGGGCGCGATCCGGATCATCGGGTTGGGGCGCAATGGCGAGGCCGAGGCGGTGCGTTCCTCGGCCCAGGCCGACCACACCCGCCGGGCCCAGGCCGCGGCGCCCCGGGATGTGGTGCTGGAGCGGTTGGATCTGGAGGCGGTGGGCCCGATTCCCCTCTACGTCGGCCCCGGCAGTACGGGCCTGCGGCTGAGTGGGAGCCATCTCTGGGGCCGCAGCCGTTCGGTGGCGATCTACCTGGATGCGGAGAGCGCCGGCAACCGGATCAGCGGCAACCGGCTGGAGGTGGCCAGCGGCCGGGAGGTGATTGCCGTGGATGGTTCGGCTGGCAACCGGATTGAGGGGAATCGGATTCGCCAGAGCGGTAAGGGCGGGATTTTTGTGTATCGCAACTGCGGCGAGGGCGGCACGGCGCGCCACCAGGCGCCGACCGGCAACACGATCCGCGCCAACCGCTTTTGGGTCGCGCCTGGGGTGGCGGCGGGCCGGGCGCCGGATGTGTGGCTGGGATCGCGGGGTGGTCGGCGGCCGTACTGCGTTCTGGATGGGGCGATCCCTTACGGCAGCGGCCGTGATGACGGCGACCACGCGGAGGGCAATGGGGTGGAGGGCAATCCCGGCGCCCGGGTGCGGGATGACGGGAAGAACAACCGGGTGCGGCCGTGAACTCCTAAGCGGCGGCTGGCCGTTCGGGGGGGAAGAAGCGGTAGTCAGCACCGAGCTGCTCCAGAAAAGCGAGGGGATAGCTGATCTGAAACACCGTGAAGGGAAGCAGGATCACCGACCCGATGTAGGGAACAAGGGCGAGGCAGCAGCTGAGGATTGTGACCACCACAGCCAGGGTGGTGAGCACGCTGTTCAGGAGCAACCGCACCAGCACGTAGAGCGCGATCGAGCCGGGATGGGTCTTCACGAGGTTGGTGATCACATGCCGCCAGGCGGGAAGCACGGGAATGCGTCGCAGAGCCATGACGGGCACCACGAAATCCGTCAGCAGCAGAGAAATGCCTCCTACCACCACGATCCACAGCGTGAGCAGGACCACGGCCACCATCCCCAGAACCACGAGGCCGGGAGTTGATGAAGCCGACCGGATCAGTGGCGTGCCGATCAGAACGAGCACAGCCAGAATCAGCAGCAGCACAAGCACGCTGCCGCCGCCGAAGAGAAAGCGGAAGCGAAACAGGGAATTGGCCTCGCGCCGGAATTCCCGCCAGGGCGCCTCGATGGCGCCGCGATTGTGCATCACCCCATCGAGCAGCATGAAATGACCGCGGCTGCTCAGCCAGGTGACCAGCAGGCCGAGCCCGACCAGCAGCAGCAGCAGAACGATGCCGACACTGAGGACCAGAGGCAGATGATTCTGAATCCAGGCGATCGCGGCCTCGAAACGATCTGATCCTTCATCGCCGCTGAAGCCGGAATCGTTGGTTGAACTGCCGCCGCCGAAGCTGGACGGCTGCAGGGATCCCAGCAAGAAAGCACAGAAGCCAAGCCGCAGCCACTTGCTCAGCTGAAACGGCTCAAACAGGATTCGCCTCGTGCGCCCAAAGGCGGTGGCGATGGGCTGGATGACGGATAGGGTAGTCATTGGGCCTGCGGGCGGAATCTGCTCCCATCATGGCGATCAGGGCAGGGAGTGGAAAGTTGGATCCTCCGGATCTCCATCATTCAATGAGATTTTGTGTCAGCGTCAATATGCTTGCTGCAGTCTTGATCGTCTTTTGTTCGAGATGTGTTGACTGGGTTTTGTCTCATGGCAATGCTGGCCTTGGGTGGCAAGAAAGAAGTCTTCGCTATTCACGGCGTCTGTCAGGATATCTGTCCAAGTTAAGGGTGCGTTGGCCGATTTCACGCTCATCTCGCAGATCATGCGGCTGTGAACCGGTGTTCTTTGCGATGCAGGAGAGCATTCTAGGGCCTGGCTGGCGCTTTCTAGGCCATCGGTTGGATGGCGAGCAGTCAGAACCTTTTCGCAGTTACGGAGGGTCAGTGACGCATGCGCTGATGGGGAGAGTTGGGCTAATAATCACGGACTCCGAGTTGCCATTTTTCAAGCCTGTCGCCAGTAACTTCAAGAGCAAGTACTTCGGCCTTTGAGATTGCATCTGCTGTCGAGTCGCTATCACTGAGAACGCCAGGCAGCTCAGGAACCTCTGCAATCCAATGTTCATCAATCTCCGGCTCACACGCCAATTTGAAATTCGTGGCCGATTAATCGCTATCTCTAGCTCATCCATCTCCGGATCGATCAAGGCTTGCTGCGCTTAATCTCGATGCTTCTTTGTTGGATCCGCAGCCGCCAGGGCTTCGCATTGCTCGTAGCGGGCCAGGATTCGCTGTTCCTCCGCGGGTTCTCGCCGCGATTGTTGATCCTGTTGCTGGCGATCAGCTGCTCTTTTTGCGTCGGCTGCTGCTGGCTGCTGTGCTGCGTGGAGGCTTCGTCGGTTTCTCAGGGCTTTCTCCATTCGTCTTGGAGCCCCACTTGGGCGGTAGGCAGGCCACCCTGAAACCCACGAAGCTGTCGCGGAAGATCGGAGCAATCCCGCCGCGCGAGGCTGATCGGCATTGGAGCGGGTCACTGCACCAGCAACCGCCACGGGCCACACGATCCTCCTGCTTGGGATTGCCCTGCAGGATGGGGTCTGGATCTTCCCAGGCCCGGCCATCGGGGGGGCAGCCCAGGGGCATGGGGTGCCAGCGGTCGAGGCACCATTCCCAGAGCTGGCCATGCATTTCGGCCAGGCCCCAGGGATTCACCAGCCCATGTTCCCCAATGGCCACAGGCGTCTGGCGGAACACGCCAAGGGAACCCTCGCCATAGGTGTAGGAGCCGTCGTAGTTCGCCCAGCTGGAATCGAGGGTGCCACCCCAATGGAAGGGTGTGCTGGTTCCAGCTCTGCAGGCGGCCTCCCAGCAACTCTCACTCGGCAGGCTGAGCTGGGGTGAGGTGTCCCCGAGTTCGCCAAGCAGCCAGCGGTTGAGTCGCCGGATCCAGGCCTGACAATCGTTCCAGCTCACCGAATCAACGGGCAAGGATCCTGGCTGGGCAAAGCAAGGCCAGATTCCATGGGCCATGGCGGCGGAGGGGCTTGGGTTGAGTTCCGGCTCTGAACCCTCCGGTTTGAGGCGGGCAACCGCCGCCCATTGCTGGTGGGTGATGGGGTAGCGACCCAGACCAAAGGGTGCAACCTTAACGGTCCGTAAGGCTTCGACATCGCAGTCAGCGCATTCGGGAAAGGCTCCGTAATCGTTATGGCCCGTTTCGCCGCCCGGGGAACCGAGCTGGTAGGTGCCGCCGGGAATCTCCACGAGCTCAAGATTTTGGCCTTCGGGCAGGGGAAGTCGCCACACCTTCACCCCGACAATCCTTGTGGTGATGGCTCCCTGGCCATGGGTCAGGGTAACCATGGCGACGGGCCGGCCTCCGGCACGGCCCCACACCGGTAGAGCATGGGCAGCCCGCATGGCCAGGGCCCTGCTGGCCCCCTGCAGAAGGGGTAGAAGCGCAGCGATCCGTTCCGGTTTCTTTTCCTGCTTGAGCTCCGTTTGCTCCATCAGATCCATGAGTGACGATTCGATTTCTTGCTCGCTTTCGTTGGCGGGATCCAGCAGGCCGAGGGCTTCGCAGGCCGTGCGCCGGATATCCGATTGGGTGGCCTCGTCCTTGACGACCCTGAGAAGGACTTCGACCGCCTTTGGAGTACCCAGCATGCCCAGCAGGATGGCCGCATCCTGACGCTCCGTTTGCGGTAATTCCTGGGCGTCCACCATCTGGGTCAGGCGTGTGGTGGCCACCAGCTGGACGGCCCGCCGACTGCTGGGGGGCGCATCGGGTGCCGCCATGGCGGCCAGCTTTCTGATGGCGTCTTGTCGCTCGCTGTCCACGGGGACAGAGAGTTCCCACATCCATTTGTGCGCCCGTTGCTCTTCCAGTCGGGTCCGTTCTTCCTCCGGATCCAGATCGGCGAGATGACCGAGTCGATCGGGGAGTTCCTGGGGGATCAGGCCCGCCATGTCGCTGCGTTTGAGGCGATCATGGCAGGCATCACGAAGGGCCAGCAAAAAGCCCCGCATGCCTTCTTTTTCTCTGCTGGGTCGCTGTTCCAGACCCTCCAGAAAGTGTTGCCAGCTTTGTCCTGACTCAAACAGATCCCGTTGGCGCATGGCCGCTAAGTATTCAGCCAAAGGATCGAGGGGAAAGCACAATTGATCCAGGTCAGCACCTGGATGCTGCAGAAGTCTTTGCTCCAGTAGATAGTTGATCAAGGCTTGGCGTTGGCGGCGACTGGCCATGCCCATGCCATCCGGAGGGACAGCCATGAGGGCTTGGTCAGCCCAATCACCAGAGAAGGCCAGAGGTTGATAAAGCGGACGCCCCTCAAGTCCCTGCTTATGACTGGCAAGCGCAAGGATCTGCAGGCTTTTCTGGACTACTGATTGAGTGATTTCTAGGCCCGCACGAAGTCGCTGGGCGGCATCGATGTTGCGATCAAGTCGGTTGACATAACCCAACATCAGTTCTGGCACTGAGCTTGCCAACAATCCATGTCCCAACTCCCGTTTTGCGATCACGTCGTCGATGAACATCTGGGCGAGCATCACGGAGATTGGCTTATCGGCGACGATGCGGCGAAGTTGATTCTGGGCTGGCACGAGTTCGCTGTCATTGAGGCGATCGTTGAGTCCCTGGTAGGTGAGGTATTCGAGAAAAAATGATTGCAATCGATCGGTGGCGATTTGTAAGGGTGTGATTTGCGTGATCGCTCTTTCGCTGAACCCTTCCAAGCCAGCGCGACGGGTGGTGAGCATCAGCAGACCCGCTGGCATGGTTTCACGCACCCGTTGGCGAGCAACTTCGGGGAGTTCCGAGAAATGATCCACAATCGGCAGCACTCGCTTGTGACGCAGCAGGGCTTCAACCAGCTCCGATTCCAGCTGGGCGCTGCCAATGCTTTGCATGAGCCAGAGGCGAACCCGTTCACTCACGGTTTCTTCTTCTGCCAGACCGCGGTCAATCAGAACGGGTAGCCGTTTGATGCCCCCCAACTGGCCATCGAGGGCCCAGAAAGCAATGCGAACAGCCAGGCTGGTTTTTCCCGAGCCGCCTTCGGCCGCGATCAGGATCAAGTGGGCCTCGGCCCCTTCAAAGGCCTGCTGGAGATCGGCGGGTTCGAGCAGGAGCAGTTTGGGTTTGCCGCCGGGCACCTCCATGCGCAGGTTCAGGGGCACATGGATCCTGCGTTCGGCCACGGCGGGCAATTTGGCAAAGGCGTCGGCAAGGGGTTGGAAATGGGTTTCCAGCCAGGCGTCTACCTCGGCCGGCCCATACGTTGGGGGTGAGGGTGGCTGCTGCTGCCCCTGGCGGGGGGGCGGATTGGCGGCGAGCCGAACGATCGCCTGCTCAAACAGTTCCGCTCCGCTCGCCCCGCCACCGGGTTCGTCGGCGCAGAGCATGGGGGTGCAAAGGCTTCCCACCCTCGCCTTGAAGAGATCCAGGGCCTCCTGGGCCTGGGGATCGCGCTCAAAAGCATTCTTGAGATCACTGGTGAATTCGAGGAAAAAAGCCCTGATTTGCTTGCCGGCTTCCAGGGCGGCTTCAAACTCCAGTTCCGTGATCGATAGCCCACTGCCATCTTGAGCAATGGAGCCATAGCGATAGGAAAGCAGCAGAATGTAGTGATCTGCGCTGCGAACGTCATCCTGGCACGTGGTGACGACCGGATCGCTGGATCCGCTGTAGCTATCCCGATAGGCATGGCCTGCCCGGGTGATCAGATCTTTGACACGCTCTCTTTCCTTGACCAGCCCTAGGTAGGGGCTCGAAATATAAAAGCTATGACTTTCATTCTGGTTGGAGGGCTTCCCCTTACTTACAGGAGGCATCCACGTCAGAAGCGGTAATTCAATTTAGCATAAAGCCCACTGCCGAGCAGCCAGCTGCTCCATATATCGGCATTGTTTTCGGTCGAGAACTGTTTCACCCAGCCGATTTCTGTCGTCCAGTGCTGTCCCGATAGCCAGCGAACAAGCACCCCTCCTGCCCCCACATCATCGGAGAAGCGGTTTGGGGCGCCTTGCAATTGGTAGGTGGTGCTGACACCACCCGCACCGATGAACGGCACCAGTTGAAGCCCCTGGTTGCGCCGACTCCAGAAGGTCCAGCTCAGCTCGGCAGTGCCAAGCCAGCCGTTGTCACCACTGATGAGTTGGCCGGGTAAGCCGCGGAGACCCACATCGGAACCGAGGCTGAAACGCATCGGTTCCGTGAGCTGTTGGAAGGCCACCTGTCCGCCTCCCCGCAGGTTGAGTTGCCAAGCGGGAAGAAAACTCCAGCCCAGGGAAATAATCGTACCGATGGCACTGGCTTTACCAGGAACGATACCGGTGAAGGAGAGTTCCTTGATTTGCTGGGAGGGGGTGGCGGCGGAGACGCCCTGGAGGCCATAAAGTTGGCCGAACCAGTAGAGATTGGCCGCGGAACCGGAGCCGTTGAGCTCGAACCGCAGATAGCCGTTGCTGGGTATGCGAAGCCTTTCTGGCTGGGAACTTGGTATGTCCTCGCCATCGATCTGGTTGCTGGCCTTGTTGCCGCTGTAGGCCAGGGCCATGCTCCAGCGCTGATTGAGGGTTTCCCGCAGCAGCCATTCGATCTGTCCAAGTCCTTGCCATTGGGTGGTGGAAAAACTGTTGCCGGGGGGGGGCAACTCGATCGATTGGCGCCAGCTGGAGCCGAAGGCGCCGGTGAGATTGACGCTCTCGCCCAAGGGGTACGTGTAGCTCAAGGAGCCGGTGGCCAGACCCAGCTGCGGGGTTTCGCTGCCATCCAATTCACCAGAAAAGAGCAGGGTGTCACCCTGGGAGAGCAGTGAAGGACGCAGGATGGTGGCTGTGGCGCGGGCTTGGCCGCTGCCGATGCTGCCATCGTTGCGCAGATTGATGTCTCCA
>JBIKTO010000473.1:0-2501 GCA_044348065.1 Cyanobium sp. | reverse complement strand
GGCGGATGCCCTGGGGGCCGAAGCGGGTGCCGGGGCGGTAGGTGGTGCCGGAATCGTGGGGCACCCCGAGGATGGCGACATCGAATTCGCCGACGCGGTGCACGTCTTCGATGTAGGGCGCCTTCATGAAGGTGTTGATGCCCGCGAAGTGGGGCAATTCACCGCGGGAGAAGGTGGAGATGCGGCGATCCACGATGCTGGCGGCGGCTTCCAGGCCGAAGCGGTGGCCTTGGTCCACCTCCTGCTGCCAGCCGGTGAGGGGCAGGCGCGCTTCCTTTTCGAGGGCGGCGGCGCCTTCGCTGGCAAAACGCCGATCAAATGCCTCGGCTGCGCCGGTGGCTTCGCTCATGGGAGGGGTTGCAGGAGGTGGGGGGTGGGCGGTCTCCCGGGCTTTTATCCCTCCGTGCAACCGGCGCCCTGGGGCCCCGGTGAGCTCCTCTCGGACCAGACATCCCAACGGCCGAACCGGGGATCGGAACCCTAGGTGCTGCTTCCGCCTCTCAATCTTGGTGGGTTTGTGGTGGCATGGGTGTGTTGATTGCTACGGAACCAATCAGGGGTTGGTGGCACGGGCGGTTCTGATACCACCAGCAAGCGTTGATTCCCACGGATTCCAGGGAGGCCTGGACAATGAAAGCGATCAGGAAGTCGAAAATCTGGCAGCAGAGACGCTCTGCACGAAGGGTCCGAGATTAACAAGAAGGGCCAGCAAATGGAACATAGATTGGTCGCTTTTTACCCCAGAGTCAGCCCACCCGCCGGAAGCATAGTTTCACATGATTCAACTTCTTCGACAACTCAAAGCCAGCCGCAGGCTACACGCTGGCACCGCCAAGCTTCTGACGAAACCCCATGTCAGGAGTTGGCGAGATCAACCTTTGACATGGGGATGGCACTTTCCATCACGATCCGAAATGCCAGTTCGGGGTCGATGGACTCCTTGCTGGCGTAGATGGCCTCCTGGATGGCAAGGCTATAGAGAATTGGCCAATCCAGAGGATTCGGACAAAACAATTTGATGGTGGGGAACAGCATCGGCCACAAAGCCTGTAGGTACGTGATTGGGGTGTCGACAGGCCTGTGATTTTCCGGGAGCCGGGGAATGCCAAATTGTTCACTACCCAGAACGGAGGCCGTGTGCTGGAAGAGTTCATTTGGATCAGGAAACTCTTTGGCACCGACATGCTGTGCAGCACCTCCTGCCAGGTTCCATACGGAGTATTGATCCAAGATGACTGCATTGTTCAGCGGCTCGCCGAAAAAGTATTGCTTGCCATCCTCTGTACGCAAGACCTGGAACGGCGCTGTTGCTGGCATGCCTTTAGCCAAAGCTTGAGCTCGCAGATTTGCCTGACATGCATAGCCCGCCAGGGCACCCAAGGCCGTCAGGAGCGACTCAATGTGAACACCCTTCGAATCCTTCATTGCCTCCAGCAGTCGCTGAAACACCTCCTTGGCAGCGAGCTTTGCGCCAACCAAAGGGTCGACCTTGCTGCGGTCCCGAATGGCGCTGAAGAAAGCTGCCGCCTGCGGCTCCATGGGCGGCTCTTGATTCTCTGGTTGTTGTGGGTCAGCTGATGGAGCAGACATGGGAAGATTTCAGGAAAAGTGAGTGGAGGATTTGAACGCTTGCCCTTGAGTGGCAGGCAAGAAGCTCGGGAGTTGAAGCAAACAGTGACCGGTGGCCTGTCCAGGCAAAGGGCTTGTTCGGAGATCCTCTGGCAGCAAGCGAGCATAGATACTATTATTTCAATGAATGCAGCGAATTGTCAAACCAACCCGACCAATCCTGATTGGCATGCAACCTGCCTGCCTGTTTCAGCACCATGAGCAGCCTTAGGTCTTGGCAACGATCGTTCTGTCGTTCCTGAATCGACAGAAGCAATCCTTGAGCGCAGGATACGGCTACATCCACTTGCCACTGCGTATTCGCCGGATCGCGCTTCGCAGGGCCTTCTCCGATCGTCAGCCCCGCCTTGTGCCATGAAATCACAACAGCGTCAACGAATCCCCTCGCCCCATCACCTGCAGATCCAGAGTCCTCACAGCCGTTGTTGGTTCACTGCGCTGGCTGATCAGTGAGCGAAACGGGCCAGGCAAGCTCCCCAGGTCTGCAGACAACGGCGTAGGCGTTCCTCGGGCATGATTCTCCACCAGTTTGGCCGAATCAACGCGAACGAAGAGCGCGGCTGCGGAGCGTCTGGGCACCGTAGCGAAGGCCTGCTGCTCGAGACCTGGCTCAGCCTGAAGCTGGGCTCAGGCTCACAGCGATGTCAACATGGCCACCAGCTCGGCGAACCGAGGCCGGCTTGCCGCCACGGGGGCCAGGCAACGCCGTTGCAGCGCTTTCAAGTCCGGCAAACGGGCGTCCGCGGTCGCTTCACAACGCTCCAGCAATTCACCGAGCAGACAGCCGAAGGCGCGCACCTCCAGCGCCTCAAACAGATTGGCCTCTGCATCGGCCTGGGGCGGGTAGAAGGAGGCGGCGCCGAAATCCCCCA
>JBIKTO010000471.1:0-2507 GCA_044348065.1 Cyanobium sp. | reverse complement strand
AGCAACCTCTCTTTGCAATGCCGGTCGAATCAAATGTCGGTAAACAGCATCTCGTTGAATTTGCGAAATGCGTGCAACGCTGCGGGTGCAACATTGGCCCAGTTTGGGCTGCCCTTTTACAACCCCAACTCCGACAGCCCCGGATGATCCTCCGGTCGCCGCCCCAGCGGCCAGAAATACTTGCGCTCGGCTTCCGTGATCGGCAGATCGTTGATGCTGGCGATGCGGCGTTGCATCAGGCCCTGGGCATCGAATT
The DNA here is from genome assembly GCA_044348065.1 of Cyanobium sp. GTDB lineage: Bacteria > Cyanobacteriota > Cyanobacteriia > PCC-6307 > Cyanobiaceae > Cyanobium. Next base: position 2,251 of record JBIKTO010000471.1, on the reverse strand, counting down.
CCCAGTTTTCGTTTCCGTAGGAGCGGAACCAGTGGCCGGAATCGTCGTGCCATTCGTAGGCGAAGCGCACCGCGATCCGGTTGCCCTGGCAGGCCCATAGCTCCTTGATCAGCCGATAGTCCAGCTCGCGGGCCCACTTGCGCACCAGAAATGCCTGGATCGCCGGCCGGCCCTCCACGAATTCGGCCCGGTTGCGCCACACGCTGTCCGGCGTGTAGGCCAACGCCACCCGTTCCGGGTCGCGGCTGTTCCACCCATCCTCCGCCAGGCGCACCTTCTGGATCGCCGTTTCCGTGGTGAAGGGCGGCAGGGGCGGACGCGGGGCTTCGGACACAGGAGTGCGGGCAAGGTTCGGCGGAGCTTAAGCCGGCTGGGCGCGTTGCTGCCGTGTTCAACGCAGCAGCGTGATCAGCCATGTGCCGATCAGGACCATCGCCCCCAGCACCACCAGCAGGATCCTGTCATCGCGGCGCACCACGGCAAGGGTGGCCTGCCCCTGGCGTTCCAACTGCAGATAGCCGAGAATCGTGCGCACCAGCACCAGCACCAACAACACCAGCGGATAGGCGAGCAGATAGATCTTGTCCATGAACACCAGATAGCCCAGATCGGGTCGGGTGTCGGAATAGCTTTTCTGCAGGAACATCGCCGATAGCAGTGAACCCAGCGGCATCGCCAGCCTGGCATCGAGCGAATCCGGGGGCACCAGCTGCGCCGCCAACGCCGCCAGCACCACGATGATCAGTGGCAGCAGCAGCCTCCATAGGAAAAAGCTGGTGGGCCGCGAGATGCCCATGCTGAAGCTGGCCACCGAGGACACCGTGGAGGTCTGTTCCTCACCGAAATCGCTGCCCTAGTCATGTGCCTCCTCCATTCCCTGCCAGCCCCGCAGCTTCCAGCCCGGAATCATCAGGTTGCTGGAGATGCCGGAATTCTGGCGGTCGATTTCATAGGCGAGCTCCGTGATCGGATGCACCGTATCCTCAACCATCAGCGTCAGATCATGCCGATCCAGGGGGAAATTGGCCAGATTAAAGGCCTGCACGAAGCGGCCCTCCAGCTTGAATGATTGATACCGGCTGCCATCCGTCAGTTCAACAGGTTTGTCCCGCAACGCCACCTGCTGTTTGTCCCATTCCTCCACCATATTGATGAACTCCATCGAGGCGGTTGGATCGATCTCCCCCTTCCAGCGCAGCTACACATAGGCATCCCCATAGAAGGTGTTGCTGGCCAGATCCAGGTTGTACACCGACACCGGATAGAAGCCGATCCGCACCACCTCGGCCCCTGCCGGCGGCCTGCCCTGGGGGGTGAAGGTGCCGCGCCGGGCGGGATTCAGCGTGGCCTCCGGCCGCTCCGCGCTGAAGACCAGGGCCGAGAACAACAACACCGTGGCCAGGAGCGCGCCGAGACGTCGCTGGGGGCGCCAGCGCATCGGCCTCATCCATACCGCCCCGCAAAATACCCGCGCTCCGCGCCCGCTCGATGCCAGCCCTCGCCCTGCAGCTGATCGCCATGCACGGCTGGGCCGGTGCCGCCAGCCACTGGACCCCCTGGCGAGCCGCCAGCGCCGCCCTCTCCACCACCTGGCACTGTGGCGAGCGTGGCTACGGCGGCGAGCCACCCGTGGCCCCCACCTGGGGCCCCCAGGGTCGGCGGGTGGTGCTCGCCCACTCCCTCGGGCCCCACCTGCTGGCCCCCGAGGTGCTCGCCCAGGCTGAGGCGGTGATCCTGCTGGCCAGCTTCGGGCGGTTCGTGCCCGAGGGCCGCGCCGGCCGGCCCTGGCGCACGGCCCTCGCCGGCATGGACGCCGCCCTGGCGGACGGCCCCGAGGAGGCCAGCGCCGCCGCCCGCGCCCAGGCGATGCTGGCCGCCTTCCTGGCCAGGGTGGCCGCCCCCGATCCGGTGGCCCTGCTCCCCCCCGGCCTGGCCGACGCGCCGGTGGGCCCCCTGGCCCGTCAGCGGCTGCGCGACGACCTGGCCCGGCTGGCCGCCTGCGACGGCCTGCCGGCCGGTTGGCCCCGCGGCGCCCCCGTGCTGTTGGTGGAGGCCGGTGCCGATGGCATCGTCACCCCGGCAGCCCAGGCCCTGCTGCGCCGGAGCCTGCCCGCTGCCGACGTGCACAGCTTCCCCGACGCCGGCCACGCCTTCCTCCAGGCCCCCGTGATCCCGCTGGTGCTCGAATGGCTGCAGCGCCGCCTCCGCGCCTGAGGTCCGCGCCCCGAGCCCGGCCGATGCCCGCCCCTCC
>JBIKTO010000472.1:0-2507 GCA_044348065.1 Cyanobium sp. | reverse complement strand
CAACTCCACACGTTTCGTGCAGGCGCAGGCCAATGACATGTTCCCCACCCAAGCCGCTGCTCAGCAGCACGCCAAGGAGCTCAAGTGCAGCGGTGCCTTGCCGATGGGCATGGAGTGGATGCCCTGCAAGGATTTCCCACCGATGAAAAAGCTCTCAGCAAGCAACCGTGAGGGCTGGCCTGCCCTGGCTGGTGCCCTTGGGCTCGGTCTCTTGCTGGTCGCTGGCATCTGGTTGCCAGCGACCGCTCAAGCGCATATGCGCGGCATGTTTGCCACCAAAGCAGAGGCGGAGAAACGGGCTGCCGAGCTAAAGTGCAAAGGCGTCTTTGCGATGGGCAGTCTCTGGATGCCCTGCGCCAATGAGCGGGCGCTTCATGACGCGCTGCAGAGAGCCCAATGATGAAGCCAGGCCGCCGCTCCCGCAAACTGCATCGCCTGTTGGTGCCGATCGCCGCCGCACCCCTGGCGCTTACATCGTTATCGGGTGCCATCTATGGCACGATCCTGTCTTTTAACATCGATGCTCCTTGGTTGTTGCGCCTGCACACCGGCAACTTTGGAGTGATTAACCTGCAGCCGTATTATTCGCCATTGATTGGCATTCTCACCTTGCTGCTGGTGATCTCGGGTCTCTCTGTACTGTTGAGAGCCCCCGCAGGACGTTCGCCCATGCTCTAAGGCTCGGCTGAACCCGGCTTGCGGGGCACGATGGATGCTCAGGCTGCCCGCTCAGGGGATCACCATCACAGCTCCCATCAGGGCCATGATCAGGTTCTCGGCGAAACTCACCACGCCAAGAGGTGTTTTGGAATCGCCCCCCACGCAGGCGCAGTTGAGGGCGAGGTGATCGATGAACACCGCCTTGGCCACCGACACCATGCCCATCGCTCCGAGCCACAGGGCCATGGCTCCAACCAGCCGCCCCAGGCTTGTGGGTTGTGGAGGCAGCAGGATCCCGAGGCCCACCAGCAGTTCGATGCCGGGGTAGAGGCGTCCCCAGGCGCGCCATCGCTGGCTGAGCAGGTCGTACTTGCGGAAGCTCGCCGCGAAGGCCGCCACATTCATCAACTTGAGCATGGCCAGTAGGCAGATGGCGATCCCCATGACGCCGCTGACTCCGGCTTTCAGCACCAGTGCCATCAGGCCAGCTGTCATGAACACCGCCACGACTGGGATATAGGAGATCTCGCCGGATTCCGGTTGCACGCCGAGCCTGGCCGCCAGCTCGGTGTAACCACCGATCCGCTCGCTGGCGGAGAAGATCTGGGGCGTGGTCACCACTCCCTGGGCCGCCTTGAAGGCCTCCACCTCCTCGGCGCTGGTCAGGCGATGGTCCTCGAACGGAATCTGCCGCTCCCGCAGGAGACGCTGAGCCCGCAGGCCCCAGGGGCAGGGGTGGTCCGGCAGATCCATCCGGTAGAGGCGGACGGCATGGAGCGTGGTGGTGGGCATCGGCAGCCAACGCAATCGGGTTACCTTCAGCCTGAGGCCTCCAGTTACGGGAGAGTCAAGGGCGGCTGCCAGGGGGGGTCATGGTCCTTCGGCTCCAGCGGGCGCCCCGACCAGTTCCGTGGCCTCACAGCCTCAGCGCATCAGGGCACAGGGAAGTCCTCCATGATGAGGCGCCTGTGCCGCTTCCGCTTCAGCCTTTGCCATGCAACCTGAAGAGCTGATCCTGATCGCCGGTGGCAGCCACGATCTGGCGCCCTGGTGGGAGATCCCGATGATGGGGCTGGGGCTGCGTCATCTGTTTCGGCTGCCGTCGATGCAGCGTTGGGCCCAGCCGATGATCAGCGCCCACGGCACCCCGCTGATCGACCGTCACTTCGCCGAGAATCCGATCCCAACCGACGGGCACAGCTACAAGGCTCTGGAAATCGTCTGGAGCTACGATCTCTTCGGCTGCCTCGCTTGCCGGCCCAGACGGAACACTCTCCGGACGATTGCCAGCCTCATCATCACGGCGGGGCATGATCCCACCTTCAGCCAGGAAATGGGGGGAAACTCGCCTCCCATTGTCAGCACTCCCAGCATCTCCACGACCCTGGAGTCAGCCACATTGATGGCTGAAGATCCGCACGAGGTGACCGCAGCCATTTCTGAGGCCGCCTGACGTTGAGTCTGGCGCAGGCCAGACTTGCGACCAGAACGAAAAAGATTCGTGGTGGTTGCCAGAGACCCACCCCCCGCCGCAGAATACCTGGGTCATCGCTGGCCGGAGGCGCTGCAAAATCTTGAACCCAGCTGCATCCAGGTCGCCTCTCCGGCCCACCAGCTCCTGGTGGTTGGCGTAGGAGAGGATCGTCCAACCTGCCGGAGAAGCCATGGCCCCTTATCGCATCTGCCGAGATGACGGCCGCAGCGATGCCATCGCAGGCCGATGCTTTGCCTCCTACAACGAAGCCTACGCCGTTCTGGAACGCTATTACGGGGATCTCTGCTGCTCGGATGAGCGAGAGTATTACAGAATTGTGGAAGATCCTGACGATCAACAGCCTCAATCCGCG
>JBIKTO010000470.1:0-2509 GCA_044348065.1 Cyanobium sp. | reverse complement strand
ATGGCCCTGAGTTGCTGGCCATCGAGCATCAGCACTATCGCCATGGCCTGCTGGCGCTCGACTGGGAGGGGTGCAATTCCAAGCGCCCCGCTGAGGACACACGCCAGGATCTTCAGGAGCGCCTGGATCGGCTCACCAGTCCTGGCTGGGGATCCGTTGTGGTGCTCCAGCCCGAGCTTGAAATCTGGGTGTTTTCCGACTCCCCCGAGGTGGATCGAGCCCTCGGGTGGGAGCCAGAAACGTTGACGCCATGGTTGGTGCAGCAGGGCCACCTTCTGCCAGGTCAGGCGAAACCGGCCAGACCCAAGGAAGCGGTTGAACACGCCATGAAACAGAAGCGTCAGCCCCGCTCCTCATCGGTTTACCGCCAGCTGAGCCGCTCCGTCGGCTTCAACCGCTGCTCCGACCCAGCCTTCACGGACTTGAAGAGCACGCTGCAGCAGTGGTTCCCAGTTGAGGCTGCGTCATGACCATCGCTAGTGCTGTGTGCAATCGCCATCGCCTCGATCGAGGGGAGCTGCGCACGAATCGATGGGAGTTCGGTCGTGGATTGAGGGAAGCTGCCAGCACAGCAACAAGAGCCGCAGGTCGCCAGGCTTGGCGTGGAGGACAGGCCCCATGAAGCGGCGCAACGGCACCTACAACACCAAACGCCAGCTGGCCGATCTGGCGAACTGGCCCCAGGCCCGCCGCGACCAGTTGGGGCAGCGGCTGCTCTACGGGGGAAACCCTGAGCACAAGCGCAACCCAGGCGACTTCAACCTCACGCCCCCCAGCGGCGCGCGCAAGGGGAAGATGCTCTGCGACGAGGTCGGCGTGTTTCGCCGCCAGGACGCCCTTGATCTCCTCCGTTCCGGCGTCGTTGCGGGCCTGATCAGCGAGCGTTGCATCAACGGCTGGCCCCAGAACATCTGGGCTGTTCACGATGGCCGCGTCCTGGAAGCCCAGCTTGAGCAGAGCGAAACAGGCATCTATCACGGCTATCCCCTGCAGCCAGAAGACCCGTTCGCTGAGCTGGTGCTGCAGCGCCTGGGAGAAAGACCATGACCGATCTGCAGCTCAGCATCACCAACTGGGAGGTCGCTGGCCTTGGCACTCCCGAAGTGCTCGCGTCCACCGGTCGGCTGCGGCTGCAGGTAGGCGATGTCAACCTCACCGAACACGATGACACCTTCTCCCGCACCATCCGGCAGGAGGTGCTGGTTTCGGCTTACCCACTGGCCCTCTGGCTTGCGGGCAACTGGTGGCGGCTGCTCCACGAACCCAGGCCACCCGAACGGTTGCGGCCCTCCACGGATTGGCGCCTGGCCCATGAGTGGCCTGCCGCCAATGCAGGCACCATCTGGCCCGCCCTGGTGATGGCCAGCGAAGGCGGAACGGTCCAATTCCAGGCTGAAAGTGCAGCCGGCTCACGCCAACAGTCGATTCGTTACCTCAACAGGCTGCCGGTACCGGTGTCCATTCCACGGGAGCAGGTGGAAGTAACGTTTGATGCCTTCATTGCCTCAGTACTTGATCGCCTGGAGGCCTGGGATGCGACCCACACCGAGCTGCTCGATCTCTGGCAGGAGGTGGAGGCGGAGCGCGCCGATCAAGAAGCGAGCCGCTATCGCCGCCTAGAGGCCTGCATGGGGTTTGATCCAGATGAAGCCCCGGAGCCGCTGATGGAGCAGGCGATCCAAATAGCAGTCACGATGGGGCCTAACAATTTCAGTGAGATTGCCCCTGTTTACGGACAAGCCAGCCAGGGCAGTGCGTCTGGGCTCCAGCAGCTTCAGCAGCTGCTGGAGAGCCCAGCACTTGAGGCCCGGTGGCAGCTCGTTGAGATCGTGTTTCAGAAGCCGATCCAAGCGAGAACGCCTTGGCGCCGAGCTCAACAGCTGGCCCGTGCCCTGCGAGAGCACTTGGGGCTCAGCAATGAACCCATCCCAACCACTCTGCTCTGTGATCTCTTTGGATTAACGCAACAAGCCTTTGAATCATCCCTGCCACCGAAGCGCCAACCCATAGCCTTAGCGGTGCCAGGGCCGACCGGAAAGATCGGCCTGCATCTGCGCAAATTTTACCCATCAGCCCGCCGCTTTGAGCTCGCTCGCTTCATCGGTGATGCCTTGGTCACCGGATCCAGGGCTGATTCGTGGTACGTGAGTAGCGACATCCCCACAGTTCGACAGAAGATCCAGCGCGCCTTCGCCGCTGAATTTCTTTGCCCTGCCGAGGGCGCGTTGGAGCAGCTCAGTGGCGACTATTCCGAACCAGCTGTAGAGCAGGTCGCCGAACGATTTGGCGTCAGCACAGAGATCGTTGAGAACCTGATCGCCAATCAGGAGGTGAATCGGTGATCGCAGCCGCCCCAAACAAACTGCAGGCCCGCTTCTGCCAGGAGCTCTCCCGCCAGCTCAGCCTGCATAGGGTTGTGCTGCTGTTTGACCCGGCCGAGCAGCTGCGTTCGCTACTTGATGCCCTAGCCACCAGCGAGCCCAGCGACGAGGCGCCCGGTGGGCTGAAC
>JBIKTO010000469.1:0-2515 GCA_044348065.1 Cyanobium sp. | reverse complement strand
CTACCTGGGCAACTACACCGACCCCTGGCTGGGCTTCGGCTTCAACATCGACCAACTGAATGTGACGATCTCCGGCGGGCCGCGCTTCTACAGCCCCGGCCGCTACGCCGCACTTCCCAGCCGCACCGACTGGGGCGGGGAGGTGGAACTGGAGCTGCCCCTCAGCCGCCGCACCGTGCTGTTTGCGCACTGGAATCCGATCTACAGCAGCCAGAGCGGCGAGGGCTGGGGAAGCGGCTGGCAGCACCACATCGGCACGGGCGTGACGTTTCGCTTCTGATGGCGGTCCAAGGGGCAGCCGCTCGACGGTGTGGGCGTGAGGGCCTTCACGGCTTCTGGCTGGCCGGCAGGCCTGGCCTTACCCCGGTGGGCCAGCGGCTCCACAATGCCCGCAGCAGACTTTTCCCCCATGAACCAGCAGAGCCACCAGCCCTCGTTGCTGAACCGCATCGCCAGGGTGTTGCTGTGTCTGGTGTTCCTCCATGCCGTGATCGGCAAGCTCACGGGCTTTGCCGGCGTGGCCGGCGCCATCGCCGCCAAGGGGCTGCCGCTGGCGCCCGTGCTGCTGGTGGCGGCCATGGCCCTGATGGCGGTGGGTTCGGCCCTGGTGATCAGCGGCTGGAAAGCCCGCCTCGGAGCGGTGTTGCTGCTGCTGTTCCTCGTGCCCACCACCCTGCTCTTCCACGGTGATGTGGCCGACAGGATGGAGCGGATTCAGCTGTTCAAGAACCTGGCGATCATGGGCGGCCTGCTGCTGGTGGCCGATCAGGACAGCAGGGGTTGAGACGAGGGATTTTTCCAGGGTCTGAAACATGTACGAGGGGCTCTGCGCCCCTGCACAGAACATAGGCAATATCCCCAAGCTTGCGTTCTTCTCCTCAGAGCCAAGGGCTTCTCAAAGGAGTTACAGGAAGCTGCTTTTCAACCGCGATGACCTAGAAGCTGCGGGATCCACATTCCGCAGCGGGTGTCCATCAGCCTGGGAGAAGGCTCGCCACCATCCAGACAATCCAGACGCCAACCTGGCCAGTCCCGAATTCCAACCTGCCGAATCCTCTCAGGCGCGCTTCGGCACCCTCACCCCAGCTCCAGCAACCACTCCACCGCCGGAATCAGCCGCACGCCGACGGGTCGATCGAGCCGGCGGTGGGAGGGATCCAGCAGGCTTTCCAGCGGGCGCAGCTCCCGCGCACAGGTGGCGGGATCCTGCAGGTCGACGCACACCTGCACCAGGCGTACGGATCCATCGGGCCCGCGGGCCACGAGATCCACCTCCTCCCGTTCCGGGGTGAGTCCATAGCTGAGGCTGCAGCCGCGTCGCCACAACTCCAGCGCCACCACCGTTTCCAGCCGCTGGCCCAGCTGGCGCTGGCCGCGTCGATCGAACAGATCGATCAGGCTGGGATCAATCGGATAAACCTTGCGCGGATTGCTCTGGCGTTGCCGCACCGATTCGCTGCCGGTCGGTAGGCCACGGAGGAGATCGGCGTATCGCCTATGCACCGAAAAGCAGCCCGGAGGCAAGATGATCTCGTGGCGAAGGTGCCCTCTGGGGAAGGCTACCTACAGAGACCTGTTGCCTCCTGGTGGCGGTACGAAATGGTGGAGGCCCACAACCGAGCACGGCTGCACTGCAACATTCTCTGGCCTGACCATTCTTGGGGCTGGGCCCACCTCAGGGGCGCACGGACGTCATACGCCAGGGACCATACCTGAAACAAGCATAGAAAAGAGCAAGCCTGAGTGAGTGGGAAAGGATCATCCAGTAAGGATGTGGATAGATGGGTTCAGTGATGGCAAAAAGAGGCTGAATCATGGCGTGATCATCAGGAACAGCCACGAACACACCGCTGATTCTCCAAGCGATCGATGACCCCATCAGCAATTCCACTCCATTGTCCTGAAGTGCGACCCAGACCAGCACAGCCTGATACAGACCCGCCAAGACGACCTGATGCCGTGGATGACCGGAAGCGAAATCCCGAAAACCAAATGCAAGTCCCCACAGGATTGCGACCCACAGCGGTTTCGTGAACAGCAGGCCTACGGCCTGAAGAAGGTAGCCAGCAAGGGCGCCCCAGGCGATCGCTATCAAGGGCGAAATGAGTAGAAAGAGAAGAGCCTGAAGCCACCAACCTGCATCCGGATGCAAGAAAGTAAAGCGGGAAGGATCGACCAGTGCAAGCAGAGCAATTGTGATCAAAGAAGCACCCAGCCAGAACACGCATCCCTGCCAGACACGATGCCAATGAAGGAGACCGTTGGCGTGGAAAAGAGTCCCGAATGCACGGTGATGGATACGCCTCATCACCAAGAACAATCCCGCCACCATGACGCCAGCGCCCAACATCATGGCAACAATGGCGACCACCGGATGACTACGAATCCACCACGATGTTGTGCCGATCGGAATTCCAGTGAGCCCGAAGACCAGCATCACCAGCAAGACCAGGCCAAGCCAAAGGCTGGCCATCAGGGAGATCGCCTGCAGATAGCGGCGCCAGCCATTCCTTCC
>JBIKTO010000467.1:0-2516 GCA_044348065.1 Cyanobium sp. | reverse complement strand
AGCATCCACGCCGCTGGGCCAGGCCACCACGCGATTGGTCGCAGCCACAGATCGTGCGGGTGAATCATCCTCGCCCGCAGGAAGCAGTCGCTGCCTGAGAGTCAGAAACCCAGGCCCCAGGGAGTGTGGCTGATTCGCCCGCAAGAGGCGGATCGGCCTCACTCCCGCCCGGGGGCCGGCCGCTCAATCCTCCGCATCAGATCAGGATCTCGATGACTGTGATTTCACGAACCCGAAGCCCGTGACCAACGCCTCCGAGTAGAATTCATGAGGTGCTGAGGGCAGCACCCCGAGCGGACTTCTTTCCTGATAGGCGCCGCCTCAACACGCGATCCCGAGGAGCGTCGACTGGAAACTTGGCCATCAGCCCGCAAGGATCGTTTCCGCCAGAAAGACTTCCTGAACAGGATCATCCTGATCAAGTGAATCAGGGCCGAATGTTTCGCGGTGGAAAGCGATCGCGGAGCGCACATCTTCCAGCGCCTCGTCGTAGGTCTCACCTTGGCCCACAACCACTCCATGGATGCCCAAGGGATAAGCCACGTACCCATCGGCGTGGCGCTCCACAACAACCTTTAGCCGTTGGGATGTCATTGAGCCCCGCCCTTCCAAATTGTCAAATCCTAGGCGTGGTGGGCTTCAGCCGCACCCGCGCCACCCGATCCGCAGGCCCTCTCCGAGCGCGAGATGCGCCAGTGGCGGCTGCCGATCAGGCCCTGGAGGTGCCCTGGGCCTTGCCGCTGCCGTCGCGCGTGCACGCTTACTACAGCCGCGCCGAAATCGAAGCCCTCTTCTCCCCCTCCACCCGCTACCGCGACCTGGCCCTCGGCCCCACCCTCTTCCACTGGGAAAGCCAGAGCACCACCACCGACGCCTCGCCTACCGGCCAGCGCTACATCCACCACGCGGCGCGGGGGTCGCGGGTGCTCTTGTTTGTGCGCGAGCAGCGCAAGCAGGATGGCCGCCCCGGCGGCCCCACCGAACCCTTCGTGTGCCTGGGATTTGCCTCCTACGAAAGCCACGAGGGCGAGCGGCCGATGGCGATCCGCTGGCGGCTGGAGCGCCAGATCCCGGCGGCGTGGTTGCCAGGCCGTTGCTTGGCATAGCAGCGGGGTTGGCGGTTTGAGGGGGGTGGGCAGCGTCAGTTCCCTCGCGCCGTCAGACTGGGAGCACCGCACCAGGACCGATGGAACTCACCGCTGTGCTCACCCCCGCTGAGGAAGGTGGCTATGTGGCCTTCAATCCCGAGACAGGCACCACAACAGAGGGCGAATCCATCGAGGAGGCCATCGCCAACCTGCGCGAAGCCACCTCGCTCTACCTGGAGGAGTTCCCCGCTGCTGTGAAGGGGCATCCGCTTGTGACGATGTTCAGCGTTCCTGTCCATGCCTAAGCTCCCACACCTTTCCGGACGGGAGGTCATTCGCGCGCTGGAACGGCTGGGTTTTGCGGCGGTTCGCCAGACCGGCAGCCATGAGCAGCTTCTCCACGCATTGTTAAGCGTGAAACACCACGGAATCTCGCAAGCGTGGGCTGTCCCTGGATAGGAGGATTTCCAGGGCTTCCCAATCGCCTTCCGCCTTGGTCATCCATTCAGGAACGGCCGACCAGGGTTCAGCCATACAACACCTCGCCATGGTCAAGCGCCTCGCGCACGACCGGATCCCCGCCCCGGTAGCGCACCTCAACCTCTTCCGGCCGCCGCACCAGCAGATCCAGCGGGAATCGCACCGGACAAAGACGGCGCATTTCCCGGATCTTGGCCAGGTGGCGCCCCTCAAAGGACATCACCACCAGGATGTCGGCATCAGAATCCCAACGCCCATTCCCACGGGCCAAAGACCCGAACAGAATCACCTTCTCGGGGGCGTAACACTCCACAAGCCGCCGCGTGAAAGCACGCAGCGCCTCGCGGGTCACCAGAGGGGTCGGCGTGGTGGGCATGGAGAACATCATCGCGAAGCCCTGGAGAACAGGCCAGGACGCCGCTGCGCGAGGCATTGGCGCTGCTCTGGGCCACCGGCGCCTGGCGCGAGGAGCTGCGCCAGCTGCTGCTGCTCCTGGGCGCTGCCGGTGCCGTTGCGGGTGCACGGCCGCTATTCCCGCGCCGAGGTGCTGGCGGCCTTCGCCATCCACGATGGGCGCGGCGCCCGCCGCAGCCACCGCGAAGGCGTGCTCTGGCACCAGAGCAGCGCCACCGCTACCTCCGCCACTGGCCAGCGCTTCATCCACCACGCCACCCGCGGCTCGCGGGTGCTCCTGTTTGTGCGCGAGCAGCGCAAGCAGGATGGCTGCCCCGGCGGCCCCACCGAACCGTTCGTGTGCCTCGGCTTTGCCTCCTACGAAAGCCACGAGGGCGAGCGGCCGATGGCGATCCGGTGGCGGCTGGAGCGCCAGATCCCGGCGGCGTGGCTGCCGGTGATGGGGTTGGCGGTTTGAGGGGGGCGTCAGCATTCCTCGAAGGCCTCAAGGAATTCTTCCCTGCTGATTTCCGATTGTCTGAGAATCAACCTCAA
>JBIKTO010000468.1:0-2516 GCA_044348065.1 Cyanobium sp. | reverse complement strand
TGGGTTTGTGCTGCTCCAGCCACAGCCGCAGCGCCTCCGCCCGTGACAGCCCCCGCTGACGGCAGAGGGCATCGAGCTGGGCACGCTCAGTTTGTTGGATCCATCCATCGGCCCGCGCGGCGGCCTGAGGGGTGAGCTGCAAACCGCACCACCAGAGCGGGGCATTGCCCTTGATCTGCAGGCAATCGGGCCGGTGCTGGAGGAGCCATCAGCCGCCCGCCAATCCCAGGGCGGCGCGCAGCGCCTGCTCCAGAGCGGCCATTTCGGCAGCGCTGAGCCGGGTGAGGGGGCCTTCGCCGATGCGGTTGCGATCGAGGGCCCGGGCTTGCTCCGCCATGGCCCAGCATTCGCGCAGCAAGCGGTCGCGCGCGGGGATCGGCACCCGCAGGGCTTCGGCGCCGCGGCGCCGCTGGCTGGTGAGGGGCACCACCAGCAGAGTGGCGAGGCCGGCTTCGGTGAGCGCATCGGCCTGGATCACCACCACCGGCCGCACCTTGCCCACCTCGGCCCCCTGATTGGGGTTGAGGCGTGCCACCCACACCTCCCCGCGGCGCATCAGCGCCACCACGGTTCAGCCGAGGTGGCGTTCGCAGGCACCTCAGCCCCGGCCAGGGCCTCGTTTTCCGCCATCAGGAAATCGGCGGCGATCTCCCGGGCCTCTGCGCAGGCGGCCGCATCGCTGGCCAACGCCACAGCGGCCAGCCTCAGGGCCGCCTGCGCCCGTTCTTCCCGCCGCTGGCACAGCAGGGTTTCCAGGGCTTCGCGCAGCAGCTGGGAGCGCGGTTGGCCACTGAGTCGCGCTTCCTCATTGAGCTGTTGTTCCAGGTGGTCGGGAAGTCGGAGGCTGACGGCACTCATCGAACGCCACAAACGTGATGAGAAGCAGCTTACGAGCCGCATGCCAACTTGTATGACAAACCCGCATCCGATGCTGAATCGATCACCTCACAGGCGCGCCAACGGGACTGGTTGGCCCAGCGTCGGATCGCGACCTGTGCCATAAACAGCGGCTGCGCGAGCTGCAGGATCAAAGGCCCTACGCCATCGCGCAGGGGCACCACGCTGATCAGGCCATGGTGCGCCCATGGAGTGATGCTTGATGCGATCGCATCCGTTGCGCACCACCCTCACGATCGACGACGGCGTGATGCAGGCGGTCCGCGTGCTGGCGCGCCAGCAGGGCAGCCCCAGGGGGCACCGGTGGATCTGGAGCTGGTGAACCGCTTGCGCGATGAGCTGCCGTGAGCGCGGCTCTGCCCGATCACAGTCCCGGCCCGCCCGCGGTGGTCGCTCCCTTGTTGCAGGGGTTGTTTGCCCATCCCTGGCACCGGTTCTGGCCCGACGGCCTGAGCCTTCTCCCCGGCCCAGGCATCGTCCGCGATCGGCTGCTGGATTCCACCCTGCTCACCGATACCTATCTGCTGGTGTTGGCGGTGCACCACAAAGGCACGCTGGTCAGCCTGGATCGCCGCCTGCGGGGAGAGGGGGTGCGGGGTGGGGCGGAAGCGTTGCTGGTGCTGCAGGGGGGTGAGGACTGAAGACGATCGACACCCCAAATCCCAGGATCTGCCTCATGATCTTTAGCACTTGGTCCAGCTTGTCGTTGCTGAGGGTGCCGATGGGATGGGGGCGGGCACCCCGGGCCTTCCAATCGAAGGATTGGATCTGGTGGCAGAGCACAAAGCTGTGGGCCTCCGGCCGCTCTGGAATCGGACCCAGATCCACCGCCAGGCAGGAGCCGCGGTTCTAGGCCGCCGCTGTCATGGCGCATCCCACCACCAACCCAACAGAGGTGTGAAAGGGGGCGGTGGAGAGCACCAGAAAGGGATGGTGGTCTTTCATCTCTCGTCCGGCCTGGGGGGTGTGGTCGATCCCACTCACCTCGCCCCGATCCGGCACCAAGGGGCTGGGGGCCAGGGACGTTGCTCCCGATGGAGAAGGGGGCCAAGGAACACCTGAATCGATTCATGGGGGTCCTCGAGAGTGCAGGTATCGAGCGGGCCAGAGCTGATCCAGAACCCAAGGGAGGCCAGGGTTGTGCCATTCAGGCGGTACCCCAGCCTGGAGCCTGCAGCTCGGATCCAAACTAGAGTTCAGCATTAGCAGAGCTGGCTTTGGCCGATCGATCGGCGGACTGGCTGGATCAGGCCCTGCGGGATCTGGAGCAGGCGGAGCAGTCGATGCAGGCCGCCCGGCATGAATGGGCCTGTTTCGCCGCCCATCAGGCGGTGGAGAAGGCGCTGAAGGGGTTGAATCTGGCCCTGGGCCAGCAGGCCTGGGGCCATACCCTCACCCGGCTCTGGGCGGTGCTGCCGCAGCAGGATTGGCAGCCGCCGCCGCCCGAAGGCCTCGAAGACCGGCTGCGGCTGCTGGATGGCTTCTATATCCCCACCCGCTACCCGGACAGCTACCCGGAAGGCACGCCGGGGGAGCATTTCGGCAGACTGCAGAGCGAGCAGGCCCTCCTTCATGCCCGTACCGTCACTGAATGGATCCGTGCGGCGCTGGCCAGCCGC
>JBIKTO010000087.1:0-8089 GCA_044348065.1 Cyanobium sp. | reverse complement strand
ACAGGCCCATGGCGTTGGAGCCGCCGCCCACGCAGGCCACCAGCACATCAGGCAGGCGCCCGAAGGCCTCCTGGCACTGCTGTTTGGTTTCCTGGCCGATGCAGGCGTGGAAATCGCGCACGAGCATCGGATAGGGGTGGGGACCGGCCACCGAGCCGAGGATGTAGTGGGTGCTCTCCACGTTGGTCACCCAGTCGCGGATCGCTTCGCTGGTGGCGTCCTTGAGGGTGGCGGTGCCGGCGGTGACCGGCTGCACGGTGGCGCCGAGCAGGCGCATGCGGAAGACGTTGAGGGCCTGGCGGCGCATGTCTTCGGCGCCCATGTACACCACGCATTCCAGGCCGAAGCGGGCGCAGACGGTGGCGGTGGCCACCCCGTGCTGGCCGGCGCCGGTTTCGGCGATCACCCGCTTCTTGCCCATGCGCAGGGCGAGCAGGGCCTGGCCGAGGGCGTTGTTGATCTTGTGGGCGCCGGTGTGGTTGAGGTCTTCCCGCTTGAGCCAGAGGCGCGGGCCGCCTTCCGGCCGGCGGTAGTGCTCCGAGAGCCGCTCCGCTTCGTAGAGGGGGCTGGGCCGGCCCACATAGGTGCGCAGCAGATGGTTGAGCCGCTCGGTGAAGGCCGGATCGGCCCAGGCCTCGGCGGCGGCGGCCTCCAGCTCCGCCAGGGCGGGCATCAGGGTTTCCGGCACGTACTGGCCGCCGAAGGGGCCGAAGCGGCCGAGGGGATCGGGCCGCACCGCGGGGGCGAGGGCGGCGGGATCGGGGGCGGTGCCCGCGGCGGCGGGGGGAACGGTGGCGGTCACCGGCGGCGGCATGCAGTGAGGGCAGCCTAGGGGGGCCGGCTGGCTGGTATCGATACCAGCTGGCCCTGGCACTGGCCGCTCAGCCTGATTCAGCCCGGCTCCTCATGGGCGTCGCTGGCCTGCAGATGGCGGTAGAGCATCGCCAGGCGCCGCTCCAGCTCCGCCGGCGCCAGGCCTGGCAGCTCCAGGGGGCCCAGCCGCTGGAGCGCCCGCTCGGGTGGGTCAGGGGGCAGCGGGTCGGGGAGTGTGAGTCGGGTCGCCGGCCGGGCTCGCAGGCCAGGCGGCCACCAGGGCGGCAGCTCCCGGGCGGCGGCAGGAGGCGGCGCTGTGCGCTGCAGGCTGGCCAGCAGGCGGTCGCGGTCGCGGCCATGCCAGGCCAGCAGCAGCCAGGGATCCTCATCGAGCCGTTGGGCGAACACGTACAGCACCGCAGCGATGTGCTTGCAGGGCTCGGCATCGTCCGGACAGCCGCAGCGCACCTGCAGATCGGCCCAGCGGCGCGGGAACAACGGCACCCCCACCGCCTCGAACGGCTGCTCCAGATCTCGCGGCACCTCGCCATTGAGCAGCTGGGCGGTCCAGCCCAGGCGGGCCGCCATCGCCTCCTCCAGCGACCGCCACTGGGCCTTGCCAGGGGCAGCGCTGCGCACGCTCACCCGGTAGGGCGTCGCGCGGGAGCCCTGCACCCTGGCCTCCAGCCGGCCCGCCTTCACCACCAGATCCTGCACCCGCCCGCCGCGGGCGTAGCGGCGACCGCGCTCCATGCGCGGCCCCAGCCCATAGCCCTCCAGCACCGCGGTGAACCGCTGCGACCACCACTGACTGGCCAGCGGTTCCCGCCGCGGCGATCGGCGGGCCGCCAGCCGGGGCGAGGGGGAGTGACGCGTGCTCATCGCTTCCCCTGGCGATCCCGCAGCTGGATCAGCTGGCGCAGCTCCTCGGTTGAGAGCTGGCTGAGGGCCTGCTCGCCGCTGCTGATCACCCGCTCGGCCAGATCGCGCTTGCCGCGGATCAACGCATTGATCCCCTCCTCCACCGTGCCGCTGCAGACCAGCTTGTGCGCGTGCACCGTGCGTCGCTGGCCGAGGCGATGGGCCCGGTCGGTGGCCTGGTCCTCCACCGCCGGATTCCACCAGCGGTCGTAGTGGATCACATGGGAGGCGGCGGTGAGGTTGAGGCCGGTGCCGCCGGCCTTGAGCGACAACAGAAACATGGGCGGCCCCTGGATCTCGCTGAAGCGGGCCACCAGCTCCTCTCGCCGGCCGCGGCTGAGGCCGCCGTGCAACCAGAGCACCTCCTCACCGCTGCGGCGTGCCAGGTGCTGGGCGAGCCGCTCGCCCCAGGCGGTGTACTGGGTGAAGATCAGCGCCCGCTCGCCGGCCTCGAGGATCGCCGCCAGCAGCTGCTCGCAGCGGCTGAGCTTGCCGGAGCGGCCCTCCAGATCGGAGCCGTCGTCGAGATAGTGGGCGGGGTGATTGCAGACCTGCTTGAGCCGCGTCAGCCCGGCCAGCACCAGCCCCTGGCGGGCGATGCCTTCGCTCTGCTCCGCCTGCTCCAGCAGCTCATCGGCCACCGCCTGGTAGAGGGTGGCCTGTTCCTCACTGAGGCTGCACAGCTCGGTCTGTTCAATGCGAGCGGGCAGGTCGGGCAGGATCGCGGGGTCGCTCTTGAGGCGCCGCAGCAGGAAGGGCGCCGTGAGCCGCCGCAGCCGTTCGGCGGCCTCGCTGTCGTGATCGCGCTCGATCGGCAGGGCGAAGCGCTGGCGGAACTGGGCCAGGCTGCCGAGCAGGCCGGGGTTGAGCAGCTGCAGCAGCGCCCACAGCTCCAGCAGGCGGTTCTCCACCGGCGTGCCGGTGAGGGCGATGCGCCGCTCCGCCCCGAGGCTGGCGGCGGCGCGGGCCATGGCGGTGCGGGGATTCTTGAGCTGCTGGGCCTCGTCGAACACCAGGCGGCCCCAGGCCACCTTGGCCAGCAGGGCTGCATCGCGGCTGAGCACGCCGTAGCTGGCAATCAGCACCCCGCCGGTGCCGAGGGCTTTCAGGCTCCGGCGCAGGGCCGCCAGGGTGCGGGGCCGCTCGGGGCCGTGGTGCACGGCCAGCTTCAGGCCCGGGGCAAAGCGCTCCAGCTCCCGCCGCCAGTTGCCCAGCAAGGTGACCGGCGCCACCACCAGGGTGGGGGCCTGCAACGGATCGGCGAGCAGGGAGGCGATCAGCTGGGCGGTCTTGCCCAGGCCCATGTCGTCGGCCAGGCAGGCACCCAGCCCCAGCTGGCCGAGGAACACCAGCCAGCCGAGGCCCCGCTGCTGATAGGGCCGCAGCGCGCCCACGAATCCCTCCGGGGTGGGCAGAGCCTCGGCCCGGCCGTACAGATCCCCCGCCAGGATGGCCCCGAAGGCCCCCGGCGCCTCCACCCCGGCCAGCTCCAGCTCCGCCGGCACATCCAGCCGCTCCAGGCCCAGGCCACCCCGCAGCAGGTCAGCACCGCTGGCCTCCCCGGCCTGCCCCGCCATGCGCAGCAGGCCTTCCACTGCGGCGGCATCCACCAGGGTCCACTGGCCGCGCAGGCGGACCAGCGGACGCTTCAGGGCGGCGGCCCGCTGCAGGGCCTCGAGATCGGCCCGGGTGAGCGGCTGATCCCCCAGCACCGCCTGCCACTCGAAGCGAAACAGGGCGGAGAGATCGAGGCCGGCGCCGGAGCCCGCCGGAGCCGCCGCGGCGCGTTTGCTGCGGGGGGGCTGGATCCGTGCCCGCAGCCCCAGCCGCGACACCTGGCGCAGACCGCTGGGAAGCAGCAGGGCCAGGCCGGCCTCGGCCAGCAGAGCGGCCCGCTGGCTCACCAGGCTCACCAGCTCCGCTTCCTGGAGCTCCAGCTGGGCCGGAGCGGCCTGCTGCAGAAGCGGGGCCAGTTCGGGAGCCAGGCGGGTGAGCAGCCCCAGTTGGCGCAGCACCGCCTCGAAGGCCGTGGCGGGGAACGGGGTGCCGCCGGCCCAGAAGTCGGCCAGGGGGAGCAACAGGCTGGGATCGGCGGTGGGCCCGAGCAGCAGCTCGATCCGCCAGAGGCAGCGGCGGCCATCGGCGGGTTCGTGGCAGCGCAGGGCCAGGCGCAGGTCGCCGCCGGAGGCCACGGCCTGACCCACCCAGCCGGCCACCAGGGCCAGGGAGGGGGCGGCCTCAGCGGCGGGCGTTGGGCTCAGGCCATCGGGCAGGTGGGGGTCGTCGGCGGCGAGGGCGGTGAGCCAGGCCTCCGCCAGCGAGGGGAGCCCGGCGGAGCGGCGGCGGGCGGTGGCGGTGGCGGTGGCGGTGGCGGTGGCGCGGAAGGATCGCAGCCGCTGGCGCGCCTGCCGGTCGACAGCCTCCGCCAGAGCCTCGGCGAGAGCCTGCTGGCTCGCTGGCGCCTCATCGCTCAGCAGGGCCTCGAACCAGGGGCGATCCTCCGGCGCCGGCAGCGGCCACCAGCGGGCGAGCAGGCCGCCCTGGCCATCGGGCTCCAGGGCCGGTGCCACCCGGCCGGCGGCCAGCAGCACCGCCGCCAGCCGCTCGATGCCGGGCTGCACGGGATGGTGCTGCGGGAGAAGGGGCTGCGCCCCAGCGGCCGGCGGAGCCAGCGGCGGGCCGTGGGCGTCGTGGGCCTGAGGAGAGGCAACCACGGGTACTCAAGAGCGATCGCGCGGCTGACCCCGCAACGCCGGCACGTAGGGAATCAGCCCCCTGGCGCAGGCCTCCAGCTGGATCTCGATCGGCAGGGTACGGATGTCGCGCAGGAAACCATCCACCTCCAGCATCCAGGGGATCGCGGAGGATTCGAGCAGGCTCGGCAGGCACCAGCGGGGGCTGAAGGGGGCGATCTTCAGCAGGTCGCGCACCTTTTTGGCGTGGTTGTGGCAGGTGCTGGTGGCCACGCCGAAGAAATCGGCGATGGTGGCGGCGCTGCAGTGGGGCCTCTGGGAGGCATCGAACAGGAAGTTGGCGGACCCGATGGCGTGCACCACACCGGCACACCAGGAGCTTTCGCGCCCCGTGAGCAGGGGTGAAGGACGCTTGCGGGCCAGGGCGGCGACGGCGTCGTGGATCAGGGCGCGGTAGTCGTCGTTGAGGTGGCGGACGCAGAAGGGATCGAGGCGCGCCAGCAGGCTGTCCACCGTGTCGCGCAGGGCGGCGGGCACCTTCAGGGGGGCTGGCGTGGACGCCGCGGGCGTGGGGTCCGGTTCAGGCGGTTGCTCGGGGGCGACCACCGCCCCGATTGTGACCGGCAGCCGCGCCCCGCCGACCTCCACCCGGAAGCGGCGCTGTTTCGGCTTGGGCTGCTGCCAGAGCCGCTCGATCTGCGGTTCGGCCTCGATCCAGGCCACCAGCGCCAGGGCCACCACCTCCAGCTGCTGGAGATCGGCGCGACGGGGCGGCCTGAGCGCCATCGGCGGCTCGATCAGCATCACGGTGGGGTAGGCGTCGCCGGCGGCCACCGGCCAGCCGTGGCGCCGGATCTCCTGGAGGAGGGAGCGCGGCATGGCCTCCCTGGCCTCGAAGTTGATGGCACGGTGGGGCGGCGCCATGTCCATGGCGTTTCGATCACCGGCCTCGAAGCGTTCTCCCAGCGCCGTGTAGCGGTCGTACTCCTGCAGCGAGCGGAACAGCAGCACGCCGTAGTTCTCGCGCTGCTGGCCGATCACGCAGCCCACCCAACCCTGGATCGCCAGAGCGCCGCAGCTCAACTGAAACAGGTGGCCATCGCCGGGAATCCGCTCCCAGGGACGGCGCTGATAGAGGGCGGCGGCCGCCTCGAAGAAGCGCGCCACCGCCTCCGGACCGATGTCGCCCGTGAGGTAGGTGGAGAGCGCCTGGGTGCCGAGAGCGTCGTCGCCGGCGGTGAGCTGCTCGCGCATCAGTTTGCTGGCCCGGTCCACCTGGGGGGTGGCGCCCTGGCTGATCAGCACCCCCGGCGGCAGCAGCGGCGGCAGCAGCTCGAGCAGCTCGGCCCGGTTCACCACCACCCGCCGGGGCGGGCCGGGGCGGCAGGGGGCCTGGGGGTCGTGCAGGGCGTTGGCGATCGCCGGCTGCAGCGCCTGCAGCGGCTGATCGGCAGGCCCCACCGTCGAGCTGCGGATGGCGCCACGAGCCTCCATCACCAGGGCGATCAGGGGGCGCACCGTGCTGCCATCGTCCTGGGTCACGAAGGCGGGCATCGCCACCAGCCCCACCTCCCACACAGCACCGCTGACATCTGCACCGAACCCGCCACCGGACCGGGAATGGGGAGCCATGGAGCCAGGGGATCGCAACGACCGCCATGGTGACCGAACCAGGGTGTGGCGCCTGTGGTGTGAAGACGAATCCACATGGACGAGCGGGAGCGGACCGCAGCGGCCTGCCCGGTGCCGCTGCCGGGCGATCAGGCGGCGCCCGCCCTGGCGGCGCTGGAGAAGGAGGGCTTCCGGCCGAAGCAGGCGAGGGGGGGTGACGGGGGTAGCCGCGGATCGGCTCCGCCAGCAGCATCTTCAGCAAGCGCTGGCGCTGCAGATTGAGGTGGCTGAGCGGCGGCGGCGGCGGGTTGCAGAGGGCCATGAGTTCGGACTGATCAGCAACAAGAAATCAGCCAAATCAGAGCTTGCTTCCATGGGGTAATTGATCTGGATTGGGGGCGGGTGTAACGGGAGCGGAGGTTTGAGCGTCAAAGCAACCACTTTCTCGGGTGCCAGCGAAAGCATCGATCAACCGATTGCGGATGGCGGGATCAGCCCGAAACACCTCCATCCAGACACTGAAAAAGCCAGTCTTCTGCGCCAGAAGCACCAGAGCCTCAACCACCACAACATCGCCTGGACGCAAGGCAAGAAGGTTGTCCCGCGCATATTCCGCCATCAGCCATGCTTCAAGGCGCTGCTTGATGCGATCGAGCGCTATCAGGCGACCGTTGGCGTCTGCTGCTGCGGGACCTGGCTGCTGAAGACCCACAAGCGTGAGGGTGGCAAGGGCAAGTTTCTGCTCGGAGCTGCTGAGCCTCCGGGAGACCTGCACGCCACCGCCCGCATCGTAGAGATAGGCCGAAAAGGTATTGTCGCGATCAGGGAGCAGAACATCGCTCAACGCAAGCCAGCAAGAAGTTATCCCACCTTCCGATCAAGGCTTGATAAGCGGGCAGGCCCTTGGGCTGAATATGTTCGACAGCTAGCTGAACAGAGATAAGGCGCTCGCAGTAGCTGCAATAACAACCCAACCTGCTGACCAGATCGGGAAGGGCATCACGATAGTTGGAGAAGTCCCCAGAGCGGGGTGAAGCACCACGCCGAATCGGACGCATCACCAACCCCCCAGGCGTGCAAGCCTCTCCAACTCAAGGAGAGCCTGGAAGGCAGGATTATCGGCGAAGGGTGAGATCGACTCAGCCAGCTGATCCTTGAAAGCAGCCGATTTTTCTGTTGGCGAAAAGCCTTGATCTCCGAGCAGCTGCAGATACTCCATGGCGGCGTTCTTCATCTCGGCATAGCGAGCGCTGACGCGGGTATCGGGAACCCCTTGGATGCCCTCCGCAATCTCAGTGATCGAGAGATCACCGAGCCTTGCAGTCGGCTGACCTTCCAACATCAACAACTCCTCACCGGAGCGAAGCGACTGGATCAGGAACGGCGAGTGGGTGGTGCAGAAGAACTGAAGCTTTGGGAAAGTAGTGCGTAAATCCTCAATCACGTGCCGTTGCCAGGTTGGATGGAGGTGAAGGTCAAGTTCATCGATCAGCACGACACCTTCGGTTTCCGTGAGAACGTCTGCACCCAGATGGGGATTCAAAGTAGCCGCCTTCTGGGCAATGTCACCCACAACCGCCAACATGGCCCGTTGGCCATCGCTGAGATTCATGAAAGGTTGTTGATCGCCATTGG
This sequence comes from Cyanobium sp., assembly GCA_044348065.1. GTDB lineage: Bacteria > Cyanobacteriota > Cyanobacteriia > PCC-6307 > Cyanobiaceae > Cyanobium. Next base: position 416 of record JBIKTO010000087.1, on the reverse strand, counting down.
CAAAGTGCAACACAACTTCCCCGAGCTTGGCATCGAAATGCAGGTCATCGGCGCCAGGGATGCTTTGGACCAAGGCATGGCGCACTGCCTGAAAGCTCTGACTGTCCTGGCCGCCTTGCTGAAAGCTGAGCCAGGATTGACGTGCAAGCCACTGGGTGAGCGCAGTAACCGAGAGGCGAGGATCAACACTTGTTTTATAGCCATCCAATCGGGACAGCTGTTGATTGAGCAGGCTGCTGGGGGGTTCCTTGACTTGCCCTTGCTCTCTTGGCACAAGCCAGAGGCGACCTGTGCCGTAGTAGGAGATCAGGGGAAGATTGATCGATTGGCCTTCACGCACAGCGCGCGTCGCCTGCTCTGCCAGCGTTTTGATGTGTGTTGCCCCGATGCGTGTGGTGCGGCCACCGGACCCATTC
>JBIKTO010000086.1:0-8128 GCA_044348065.1 Cyanobium sp. | reverse complement strand
CCATGGAACAGGGGCATCAGCCCCAGGTCCACGTGGAAGAGCATCGCCAGCAGGTAGGCGAACCACAGGGAGCGCAGCCGCAGGGCGTGATCGATCGGGCGCGGCATCAGGGGCGGGGCTGCGTTCGGATCCTGCCGCAGCCGCCCCGCAGGTGCCCAATGGCACGGGGATCTGTGACCTCCTCCGGCGCCGCGGGGCAGGGGGCCGGCAAGGATTGGGTCGGTGCCGTCGTCCGCCGGCCCGCCCCCCCGGATGACCCTGCCCATTCCCGCCTGCCACAGCCCCGGCGGCCCCACCGCCGCCACACCATCGGCGCGGCAGGTGGCGCTGCTGGGGATGCCCAACACCGGCAAGTCCACCCTGTTCAACCGCCTCACCGGCGGCGACGCGCAGATCGCCAACTAGCCCGGCCTGACGGTGGACCTGCTGCGCGGCCCCCTGCCCCCCGGCCCCGACGGCCGCCCCGTGGAGCTGGTCGACCTGCCCGGCATCCACGACTTCCGGGGCAGCAGCGAGGACGAGGCGATCGTGCAGCGCTTCCTGCGGACCACCCCGCCGGATCTGGTGGTGGTGGTGCTGAACGCCTCCCAGGTGGTGGCCCAGCTGCGGCTGCTGCTGCAGGTGCGCGCCCTCGGCCTGCCCACGGTGGTGGCCCTGAACATGAGCGATGAGGCCCGGCGCTGGGGGGTGCGGATCGACAGCGCCGGCCTGGCCCGGCGGCTGGAGCTGCCGGTGGTGCCGATCAGCGCCCTGCGCCGGGAGGGGATCGGCAGCCTGCTGGCGGCGATCCACACGGTCGCCGCCAGCCCGCCGCCGTCGCCAGCGTCGCCAGCGCCGGCCGATCCGGCGGCGCTGGAGGCCCTGCGCCTGGAGCTGGCCGCCGCCTGCGTGCGCCAGCCGGCCCATGCCCCCAACCGCCACAGCCGTCGGGTGGATCGCCTGCTGCTCCATCCCCTGGTGGGGCCGCTGCTGTTCCTGCTGATCGTGGCGGTGATGTTCCAGGCGATCTACAGCCTGGGGGCACCGCTGCAGGGGGGCCTCGGCCTGCTGCTCGACGCCGTGCGCCAACGGTTGCTGGAGCCGCTCCTGCAGGGCGTGGGGGCACCGCCCCTGCTGCGGGGCTTCCTGCTCGATGGCATCTAGCTCGGGGTGGGCACCGTGACCAGCTTTCTGCCGATCATCTTTCTGTTTTATCTGCTGTTGGCGCTGGTGGAGGATTCGGGTTATCTGCCCCGCGCCGCCTTCCTGATGGACGGCTTCATGCACTGGCTCGGCCTTGATGGTCGCGCCTTCGTGCTGCAGGTGATGGGCTTCGGCTGCAATGTGCCGGCGATCCTCGGCACCCGGGTGATCCGCGACCGGGGCCTGCGCCTGCTGGCGATGATGGTGATCCCCTTCGCCCTCTGCCAGGCCCGGCTGGCGGTGTTCGTGTTCATGGCCGGGGTGTTCTTTCCCCGGCCCTGGTGGGCGCCGGGCCTGGTGGTGTTCGCCTTCTACGCGCTCAGTTTCCTGGCGGCGATCATCACCGGCCTGTTGTTCAAGCACGCCTATCCGCACCGGGAGGCGTTCGTGCTCGAGCTGCCGCCCTACCGCCGCCCGAGTCCGCGCACGATGCTGCGCCGGGCGTGGGGCGAGATGCTGCGCTTCCTCGTCACCACCCGCAGCTTCATCGTGGTGGGCGCCGCACTGGTGTGGCTGCTGACCAACCTGCCTCCGGGGAGCGGCATGGGCGGCAGCTTGGCCGACCGGATCGGCGGGCTGTTTCAGCCGCTGCTGGGGCCGATCGGCATGAATCCGGCGCTCACCGTGTCGCTGTTCTTCGGCTTCATCGCCAAGGAGATCCTGCTGGGAGCGATGGCGGTGATCCACCACACCAGCGAGGCGGGCCTGGGCGGAGCGATCCGCTCCTCCCTCTCGCCCCTGCAGGCCCTGAGCTTCATGACCTTTGTGCTGCTCTACACCCCCTGCCTCTCCACGGTGGCGGTGCAGATCCGCGAGGCGCGCAGCCGCCTCTTCGCCCTGCGCTCGGTGGCCTGGTCGCTCGCCCTGGCCTGGCTGGCCTCCTTCGTGGTGTATCAGGGGGGCCAGCTGCTGGGGGCGGCGCCCTGAACCGCGCCCGGCCCCGGGGCTGTTTCAGGCGGGTGTCACCCTGATCTCGGCGGCCTGCTGGCGCCGCAACATGAACTCCGTCAGGCCGTGGGCGAGGTGCAGGATCCCCCCCGGCTGGCCGCGGCGCAGCACCGTCACCACCTCCCCGGGCCGCAGACCCAGGGCCAGCAACCGCTCCCGCAGCTCCGGATCGGCCGGCAGGTTTTCGATGCGCAGCGGCCGGACCACGGGCGCGCTGGCCAGATCGGCAGCCATCGGGCTCGGGGCTGGGGAGAGTCCAACCTAGGGTCGCGCCCTCGCCTGCTCCCCTGATGTCGCTTCCAACCGCCGACGGCCTGCCGGATGGGGAGCAGCTGCTGCGCCTGGAGGCGGGCGCCAGGGCCGGCGGCAGTGGTCTGGAGGCCGCCAGCCTGCAGGGCCGCTGGCGCTTCCAGCAGGTGTGGCCCAGGCGCGGCGGCCCGCCCCAGGCGGCGGCGGCGGCCCTGCTGCGGGGGCTGGACGCGAGCCTGGAAATCGGCCCCGCGGTGGGCGCCACGATGCCGCTGCTGAACCGGGTGGCTCTCGGTGCCCTGGAGCTGCGCTTCGAAGGGGAGGGCCTCCTGGCGGGGCGCCGGCCCCTGCTGCGCTTCTGGTTCTGCCGCTGGCAGCTGCGCCTGGCGGGCCGCACCCTGATCGAGCGTCCGCTGGCGCGACCCGAGGAGCGGCGCCTGCCGTTCTTCGCCCTGATCGGCCGGGGCCGCAGCGCCGCCGGCCAACCCTGGCTGGCGGCCCGGGGCCGGGGTGGCGGCCTGGCCCTCTGGCTGCTGGACGGAGGGGAGCGATGAACGTCGCGGTGGCCCTGGCGCTGCTGGAGCGGGAGGGGCGCTGGCTGCTGCAGCTGCGGGACGACGTGCCCGGCATCGTGGCGCCGGGCCACTGGGGCCTGTTCGGCGGCCACCTGGATCCGGGCGAGACGCCGGAGCAGGCCCTGCGCCGCGAGCTGCTCGAGGAGATCGCCTGGCAAGCGGGGCCGCTCACCTTTGCCTTCCGCCAGGAGCGTCCGGAGCGGCTGCTGCACTACTTCCACGCGCCGCTGCCGGTGCCGCTGCACGAGCTGCGCCTGCTGGAGGGCCAGGACCTGGCGCTGGTGAGCCTGGAGGAGCTGGAGACGGGGGCGGTGTGGAGCCCGAAGCTGGGGGAACGGCGGCCCCTGGCCACCTCGCTGCAGGTCGCCCTGCCGGAGCTGCGCCGTCGCGCCACGGGCTGACGGCGGGCAGCGGCCCGAGGTCGGGCAGGGCGCGGCGGCTCTCAGGAAGCAGCAGCAGGGCGGCGAGTTCCCGCCACTGTTCCCACACCTGGGCGCGCTGCCGCTCCAGCTCGGCCCGCAGACCGGCCAGGCTGCCGCCGGGCCGCTGGCCCGGCCGATCCAGCAGGCAGGCCTCCAGCACCTGCAGATCATGCAGATCCCCCAGCAGGCCCTGGGCCCGCTTGAGCGCCGCGATCCAGCCCTGGCCGGGGGCGTCCAACAGGTCCAGCAGGTGCTCCAGGGCGTAGCGCACCCCTTTGATGCGCTTGCGCAGGCTGTGGAGTTCCTCCGCCCGAGGGTTGCTGACCAGCCAGCCGGGATCGAGGAAGAGGGCACCGGAGAGGGGCCGATGCCATTCATGCAGCCACTCCGCCAGGGGCTGGCGGCCCAGGCTGGTGAAGGCGGGCCGCCGCTGCCAGCGCCCCAGCCGCGCCAGCAGCTTGAGGTAGCGGGGGGAGACGAGCGTTTCGCTCACCGCCTCGAAGGCCAGGCGCCGCTCCCGCTGCAACCGTTTGAGGGCGGGCCGCAGGGCCTGGCGCTCCTCGCTCGCCAGGAAGGGCAGGAGACTGGTGTCGAGCCGCTGGCGCAGCACATCGAGGTCGCGGCAGAGGCCGGTGCGGCGGGCGAGGGCGGCGATGCGGCCGCTGCCCACCCCATCCGGCAGCTCCAGGGCGGGGGCGAACTGGTGCAGGGCGGTGCGCAGCCGCCGCAGACTGACCCGGAACTGATGCAGCGGCTCCGGATCCGCATCCGCCAGCACCGGCCGCTGCAGGTCCGCCAGACGCCTGGTGTGGCGTTGGATCAGCGCGAGGGCGTGCTCGCCGTTGCTCAGGGCCGGCAGCGGGGCGGTGTCCACCAGCGAGGCCCCCATCAGCTCTCCCCAGCTTGGGGCCGGCGGGCGGTTTCAGGTTAAGGGCCGCTCAAGGTCCGCCGGTTCTCCCGACCCCGCGGTGGTGGCGACCGAATCCCTGGCGTGAGGCCCGATCCACCCGGTTCGGTCGACGCGATCACGGGCCCCGGACAGGTCCGGGAGAGTGCAGGCAACGGGGCGGACGCTCACCCCGACCCTCCACCCTTCGACCCTTGCGATCATGTTGACCCTGCGCACGTCTTCCTCTCCTTTCCAGCTGATCGATCGCCTTGAGCAACAGCTCAGCCAGCAACTGCAGAGCGCCGAGCGCGTGCCCGCCGCCGAGGTGCATGAAACCCCGGAGGCCTACGAGGTGGTGCTGGAACTCCCCGGCGTCGACCGGGCCGCCCTGGATGTGAAGGCCAGTGAGCGCTCGCTGGTGATCAGCGCCGAGCGCAAGGAAGCGGCCAGCGCCGCCCCGCTGCTGAGCGAGTTCCGCTATGGCACCTGGAGCCGCAGCTTCCGCTTCCCCACCGCCATTGATCGCGACCAGCTGGAAGCCCACTACCGCGATGGCCTGCTGACCGTGAAGGCCCCGAAGGCCCAGACGGTCACCACCGTGTCGGTGCAGGTGGAGGGCTGAGGGTCTGTTCCGCGCGCCGGCGGCCGGAGCCCTCAGGCTTCCGGCTCGCAGGCGAACTCCTGCAGGTCGCCGGCGGGGCGCCGCAAGCGCAGCATGGGTTGGTCGGGGTTGAGCTCGCTCCAGGCCCATTTGCCGTCGCTGAAGCTCGGCGCGCCGGCGTTGTTGCTGCGGGGCAGCTGCAGTTGCACGCCCCGCCAGCGCAGCACCACGTAAGCGCCCGGCAGGGTGCCAGCGAGGGTGTTGGGGATGTCGCTGGCATCCACGGCGCCGGGCACCAGTTCGGCGCTGAGTGGTTCACCGTCGCAGCGGTAGGCGCGCACCACCGGCTGGCTGTCGGCCTGGGCTGGCGACGCCGGGATCCAGAGCAGTGCTGCCGGCAGGGCGACCGCCAGGACGGCGGCAAAGGAGAGCGTCAGCGCCAGCAAGTCCCGCAACAGCACTGGCAACCGCGACAGAATCAGCGCCTCTGGCCACTCCCGGCCGGCCTGGTCTGACTGCATGGCGACAACCCCAGGAGGGAGGCGAGGGTGATTGATTCTCCCGGAAGCCCAGGCCCGCTCACCCCGGCCGGCGGCGATGGTCCCCTGCTGGTGTACGACGGCGGCTGCCCGTTCTGCCGCCATTTCGCGGCGCTTAGCGAGCTGCGGGCCGGCATCCCGGGGCTGGGCATCCGTGATGGCCGCGCCGACCACGCCCTGAGGGCGTCGCTGGCGCAGCGCGGCTACCGGCTAGCGGAGGGGGCGGTGCTGATCGATGGCGAGCGGGTGCTGCACGGCGCTGCGGCGATCCAGTGGCTGTGCGCGCGGATGCGGCCGAGCGCGGCGCTGCTGCACCTGCTCGGCCCGCTGCTGGCCGATGGCCCCCGGGCGGAGCGGCTCTACCCGCTGTTGCTGGCGGCCCGTCGGCTGGCCCTGGGACTGAAGGGGCTGCCGGTGGATCCGGATCAGGCGGCGGCGAGCGCCGCCCAGTCGGAGGCGAAGGCGGAGGGCACCGGTCGGGGCTGGTAGTCGCGAGGATCGCTGGGACCATGGCGCAGCACGGCATTCACCACCACCGCCGGCCGGCGGCCACGGTTGATGGCGCCGTGGGGAACGCCGGGGGGGATGCGCACCCAGGAGGCTTCGTCCTCCCGCAGGGTGATGCGCCGCAGCCGGCCCTCCTGCAGCACGATCAGGTCGATGCAGCCGCGCAGCACCATCAGTTGATCGGTCTGGTGGCGATGGCAGAACAGTTCGCCGGCGGGGTTGGCGCCCACCTCGGCGATCAGGGTTTCATCGCTCGGCTGGGGGGAGGAGAAGAGGGTGGCGCCGGCGCGGGACCCGGCGAAGGGAAGGATTTCGACACGACGGCGCAGGGCCATGGTGCGGAGCAGCAAGTTTGTAAAGGTTCGCGAACCCCTTGCGATTGCGGACGTTGTTTCTGGTACCGAAACCCGCCCATGTCAGCGGTTGCTGTCCGAGGCCGCACCATGCCCCCCGTCGCGCCCAGGCCCGCCATTCATGCGCCAGGGTGGGGCAGCACTGCCGCTGAGCCCGGCTGATGGAGCCCCACCGTTCAATCACGGCCACCTACCTGGGGGCCAACGGCTGGCTCCTCGACTTCCCTGGCGGGCCGCGCCTGCTGGTGGATCCCTGGCTGAGCGGACCGCTGCAGTTCGGCCCGGGCGACTGGCTGCTGAAGGGGGAACTGGCCGAGCCCCAGCCGCTGCCGGAGGGGGTGGACCTGCTGCTGCTCACCCAGGCTCTCAACGACCACTGCCACCCCCCCAGCCTCGCCCTGCTGCCCAGGGACCTGCCGGTGGTGGGCTCGGCGGCGGCCGCCCAACGGGTGCGCTCCCTCGGCTTCCTTTCCGCCACCGCCCTGCGCCCCGGGGAGCGCCACGGTGTCGGTGCGCTGACGATCACCGCCACCGCCGGCGCCGCCGTCCCCCAGGTGGAGAACGGCTACCTGCTGGAGCACCCCAGCGGCAGCCTCTACCTGGAACCCCACGGCTTCCTCAGCGCCGACCTGCCCGCCCGCTCCCTCACCGCCGTGATCACCCCGGTGATCGATGTGGGCCTCCCCGTGGCCGGCGCCTTCGTGCGCGGCCGCACAGCCCTGCCCCAGCTGCTCGAACGCTTCCAACCCGCCACCGTGCTCGCCAGCACCACCGGCGGCGACGTGCGCTTCAGCGGCGTGCTCGCCAACCTGCTGCAGGTGCAGGGCAGCTCCAGCGAGGCCGCCGCCACCGTCGCCGCCTGGGGCGAGGCCTCCTCCCCCTGCCGCTTCATCGATCCGGTGCCCGGCCAGCCCTACGCCCTCGACCCCGCCTGAAGCCCCTGCCCCGGCCGCTACAGTCCCCCCAGCGGGACGTGGCGCAGCTTGGTAGCGCGGGTGCTTTGGGAGCACTAGGTCGCAGGTTCGAATCCTGTCGTCCCGATTCAGTGATACCAAGGGTTCTCGGCGATTTCGGAAGCCCTCTTAATCGGCGTTCCGGGGCCGATGTGCGCAAAATGTGCGCAAGGCTCTCCGGGCTAGGAGCTCTGTGCGCACAGCGTGCGCACCGCGCGCAGATCCTTGGGAACCGACCTCCTCAGGCCGCGGCGGATCGATGAGGGGACCTCCTGGCATTTTCGGTAGCCTCTCCTGCGGTCCTGCGCGGCCAACGCGATGGATCGCATCGTTCCGCCCCGTCCGGGCACCGATGCCGAACCCATGACCACCCCTCCTTCCTGCCGCTGGGCAACGGCCCGTGAGGCGCGTGACCACCTCGGAGTCAGCGAGGTCACCCTGGCCCGCTGGCGCAAGAGCGGCCTGCTGCGGCCAGGCCGCGACTGGCGGCGCAAGTTCCCGACCCCGAACTCCCCCGTCCTGTACCACCTGGATGCCTGCCAGAGCGCCATGTGCGAGGCCACGGCCCGTTCGGTGGAGCTCCTGGAGCCTGTGCTCACTCCGTCGTTTCCGCGGCGTGGTCGCCGAGGCGCCAGGAGTCCGGGGCAGTTCCCTGTCTCGTCCAGGCCGCCCAGCAGGGTGCACTTGTGAGCACCGCTTGTTGACGCGCCTGGTGAGTGTGGAGAAACCTCAACCGCTGAGCAGCTCAGCCCTGCCGTTGCGGTCCGTGGTGCCCCAGGTGCCTGGCAGCCACGTAGCGGCTGGTACTGCCATGGCCCTGGAGGCGCTGGTTCGCCCGGTGGATCTCGGCCTCGGTGGCGCGGGTGGCGTAGCGGGCGGTGCCGGTGGCCTGGTGCAGCAACACGTAGTC
>JBIKTO010000465.1:0-2543 GCA_044348065.1 Cyanobium sp. | reverse complement strand
GGCCAGCGGGTGACGATCGACCTGGCCCAGGCGCAGCGGATCGCCAGCCGGATGAAGAGCCAGCTGCAGGAGGCGGACGCCCTGATCGCCGCGCTGCCGGCCGCCAGCGGGCCCGTGGACCCAGCGAGCGGCCCGGCCCCGGGGCAGGCGCTGTCCGTGATCCGGCGCAGCCTGCAGCTGCGGGTGTCCCACCGGGCCGAGCCCCTGGAGTTGCTGGTGCTGGAGCCGGCCGGGGGCGGCGATGGCCGGCTGGCCCTGATCTCCCATGGCCTCTGGGATACGCCCACGAGCTTCGAGGGCTGGGGCAACCGCCTGGTCGCCCGTGGCATCACGGTGGTGCTGCCCCGTCACCCGGGCAGCGACATCAGCCAGCAACAGGCTGTGCTGGCGGGGCAGGCGCCGCCGCCGGGTCCGGAGGAGCTGGTGCGGCGGCCCAAGGACCTCAGCGCCGTGCTCGACGCGCTGGAAGCCGGGACCCTGGTGCTCGCCCGGCCGCTGAACACCCGCCGCGTGGTGGTGCTGGGCCATTCCTGGGGGGCGACCACGGCGCTGCAGCTGGCGGGCGTGCGGCCGAGCGACCGCAGCCTGCGCCAGCGCTGCGGCAACGTGAGCGATCCGGAGCGCAACCTCAGCTGGACCCTGCAGTGCAGCTGGCTGGCCGGGGTGGCCGCCGCCGAGAACCTCGCCGATCCGCGGGTGATCGCGGTGGGGGCGGTGAGTCCGCCGGTGTCGCTGCTGTTTCCGAAGGGCTCGGGGGCGGATCTCAGCGCCCGGGTGCTGCTGGTGAGCGGCAGCCGCGACTGGGTGGTGCCCCCCGATCCGGAGGCGATCACGCCGATGCGCTGGGGCCGGCGGCTGGGCAACCAGCTGGTGCTGGCCAGTGGCGGCGATCACTTCAACCTGCGGCCGGAGGAGCAGCCCGATGGCGGCGTGCTGGGGCCGTTGCTGCAGGCCTGGAGCGAGGCGGCCTTTGCTGCGGGGGAGGCCGCCCGGCCGGCGGCGGCGGCGCCGCCGCTGCTGCGCTCCCGCACCTGGGGCAACCGGGAGATTCCCCTGGTGGAGGTCACCGAGGCGCTGCCACCGCCCTGATCAGGGGCTCGCGGGCGGAGGCTCGGGAGCCGGTGCCGGAGGCGGCGGCGGCTCCGGCGGGATCGCCTCGGGCGGATTGGGTGCCGTTTCGGGGCCGATCACATCCACCGACAGCCGCTGGACCACCAGCCGGTAGCGGATCGGCTGGCTGCGGTTGATGAAGGCCTGCACATCCGCCACCTGCCGTGTCGTCGGCAGGCGCGGGTCGGTCACCCGCACGGCGGCGCGGATCAGGGGAGGATTCTGGGCCCAGTCCACCGCCACCTTCACCAGCTCGGAATCCTTGCCGAGGGTGAGGGTGCGGTTGCGCAGCGAGAGGGTGATCGCCGCCTCGATCTGCTGCAGGGTGGCGGTACGCCGCGCCTGGGCCACCAGGGAGACGAAGCTGCCGGAGAGGGGAATCAGCAGCAGGGCGGTGAGCAGCAGGCTCACCAGCCCGAGGCGGCTGCGCCAGAGGTTCACCCGCAGGTCGGGCCGGCAGATCGCCAGGGCGATCAGGGCGCCGCTGAGGATGCCGAGCAGGTTGGCGGCGAACAGCAGGGCGGCTCCGGCGGCCTCATGCCAGAGGGCCTTGGCGCTGAGCAGGCCGAAGGCGCAGACCGGCGGCACCAGCGCCACGGCGATGGCGGTGCCGGCCAGGGAGGAGAGGGCCTTGGCCCGCACCGAGGCATAGGCGGCGATCGCCCCGGCCACCAGGGCCACCCCCAGGTCGAGCAGGTTCGGCTGGGTGCGGGCCATCACCTCCGAACCGAGCAGGGGCAGCCCCACCAGCAGGCCGAGGGCTAGGGAGAGGGCCACGGTGAGCGCCACCGCCAGCAGCAGGGAGAGCAGGGCGGTGGCCACCAGCCGCAGGCGGCCCTGCAGGATCGCGAAGGCGGCGGCCCGCAGCGGCAGCATCCAGGGGGCCACCAGCATGGCGCCGATCACCACGGCGCTGCTGTTGGCCAGCAGCCCGAGGCTGGCGATCAGCCCGGCCGCCAGGGTGAGCACCAGGAATTCCTGGTCGGCCCGGGCATCGGCTTCGAAGCCATCGGGGGCAGGCGCCGCCGGGTTCTCGGCGCTCGTGTCGACCACCTCAGCCCTCCAGCCAGGGGGTGAGGAACTTCAGAGGCTCGGCCATGGTTGCCGAGAAGCCGAGGATGCCCGGATCGCGGTGTTGGTAGAGCACGGTGTCGTCAGCGTCGAGCAGGAAGGTGCCGCCGCGCTGGGCGATCCAGCGGGGATCGGGCACGTAGGTGCTCCAGGCGCCGAGCACCTCGCGCATGTTCGCCAGCCGCACCGTGGCCAGCTCGAACGGCCGCTGGAAGCCCCGGCCCGCCAGATCGAAGAGCGGTGTGGCCAGGCGGGGCGGCGCGCTGCGATCGCCCGTGTAGCCGCGCAGCACCTCTTTGAGGGTGCCCGGTGAGCCGAGCCCGGCACACATGAGCAGCAGCGAGGCCCAGGGGCCGCCCGCC
>JBIKTO010000085.1:0-8130 GCA_044348065.1 Cyanobium sp. | reverse complement strand
CACCAGCCGGGCCTCCGATGGGGCCGGTAGGTCTCCCAGGTATTCGCCCAGGTACATCCCCGCCGGGGCGGTGTAATCCGGCCGGCGCAGCACCGGCAGGGCTGGCGTGCGCAGCGTCTCCAGGGCGGCCTCCAGGGCCTCCCAGCTCCCGCCCGCCACCAGGTGGTCATCGAGGCCCTTGTGAGGCGCGGGGGTGAATCCCACCCGCACGTCGACGGCGCCGGCTTGCCGCAGCAGGCGACCCAGACGGCGGGCGGCGGCGGGCTCCTGGGGGTTCCGCTTGTCGCTCCGGTCGAACAGGACCCAGCAGGGGCGGCCGGCCAGGGGCACCCCGGCCAGGTCGGGCAGCAGGGCAGGGCGGCCGGTGTCGGGATGTTTCGGGGCACCGTTCCAGATTCCGGGCAGTGCCACGGCGGGCACCCCGATCGACAGCAAGGCGGCGGCCTTTTTGGCCCCCTCCACCACCAGCAGGGGCAGGGCGGGGGTCTGTGCCCACCAGCGCCAGAACGCACCGGCGGATCCGTCCGCGTCGGCGATCACCTCCGGCGGCAGGGCCAGCTTGTAGCGATCGGCCACCCGGCGGGCGATCAAGGCCGGAACCCGTAGCCAGATCGAGCGGGTTCTGGTGCGGATCGGATGCTCGTACTTCCTTGGCTTCTGGGGCTCCCCGAATCCTTGCGGTGGATCGAGGCGGGGCACGTCCGGCCGGAAGCACCCCCAGGCCATCGGCCGCCAATCGGCGAGCGGATCGAGGCCAGCGCACCACCACCCGCCGCACCCTGCGAGGGGCTCCAGGGGCCGCAGGATGCGGGCGGCCTCAGTGGTGACGTATTGGTTGGCGTGGCCTCCCAGCTGGGCCAGGCGATCCCCGGCGAGGGCCTCCAGCACGGTGCGGCCGGCCAGGCTGACCACGTTCGCCGTGGCAAGCTCGGGCGCCACGGCCGAACCGGTGACCCACTCCGCCAGGTGACGGGCGAGGGGGGCGTCCGGGCCTGGGGGGCAGGCGTCCCAGCTGGAGCCGATCAGGGCGGGGGTGGGGGTGCTCATCGGCCCACCTCCAGGAGATCGAGCTGAACCGGCCGCGTGAGCGTCTCGGCCAGCGCGGCGACCACCAGGGCCCGGCGGCTGTCCACCATCGGCAGCCAGGAAGGAGACACCTCCACCAGAGCCCGCAGAGCCCGCCCGTTGGTTTCGGTAAGAGCCACCAGCTGGGCGTGCTGGCTCAACAGCATCCGGGTGGAGGGCAGCTGCAATCGCTGCAGCGATGCCCACCAGATCAGCGCCAACGGATCAGCGAGTGGGAGCGGTCGCGCTGGTGGTGCGGCCGGTCTGGCTGGGCGCTCCGCCAGCTCCAGCAGGGCATGGCGCACCTCATCGGCGCTGTAGCACCGTGCGCTCCGGTGCAAGGGGTTACGGGCCGGCTCGAAGCCTGTGAGACGCCTATGGGCCGCTGCGATTGATACCGGCGGCACCTCCGGCGGCACCACCCCCAGGGCGACCCAGTGGGCCAGGGTGCGGCGCTCCGGTGGCGCAAGTCGGTGTCCTACGGGTTCCCCTTGTAGGGGTCCGCGGCTAAGCTGTTGCATAAGCACCTCGGGTCCATCCGTGGGTGGGTTCCCGGTCGCTGCTCTGGCCTGAGAAACGAGCGCAGCGCCGGGCTGATTTGTAAGAAGGGCCCCCTCGGGGGCCTTTCTTCATGGCATGAAACCGGCCGGAGCCCGGTGGCGCCAGCCAAGCAACGGTCAACTGGCCACCTCCATCACCTCCAGCTTCTCCAGCCCCTGGGCGAGCAGGGCGCGGACGAGCCCGGCGCGGGTGGTGCGCAGGCGGTTGGCCTGGGAATCCAGCACCACCACCATCTCCGGCGGCAGCCGCAGTGACAACGGGGGCAGGGATTGGCCGGGGCGGCGATAGTCCAGAACCGCCAGGGGCGGCGCTTCGAGCGTGGGCATCGTGGTTGATTGCCTCGGGGTTGCTGACATATTACATCCGTAATCCTCGGCCTGCAAGCATACAGAATTGCACTGTTTTTGTTGCAAGAATGCACCAAGGCCACGTAGGAGCCGGCGCAGCCAGGCGGGCCTCAGCCCCCTGTGATCGCGGCGAGGATCTCGGTTTCGTCGGCTTCGAGGTAGTGACCCAGGGAACCCAGGGACTTATGGCCGGTGATCTGCTGCACCACGTTCAAGGCCACCCCACGGCGCACGGCATCGGTGGCCAGGGTGCGGCGGAAGCTATGGGTCGAGACCCCCTCCAGCCCCAGGCGGGCGCAGGTCTGGCGCAGGGCCTTGTCTGCGGCCTGCCGGGTCTGGGGGCTGGTGGTGCTGCCAGCGGCGGGGAATAGGGCCTCGTCACGGGCGGGGGCGTGGCCGTGCTCGGCCTCCCAGGCGGCGCGGTAGGCGGCCAGCTCCGCCTCCAGCCGGGGGGCGGTGGGGACTTGCCGGGTGGTCTTGGTCTTGGTGGTGGCCTTGCGGAAGGTGACCACCCCGTTCAGGTCACCCCAGCGCAGGGCGAGGGCCTCGCCGATCCGGGCGGCTGTCCATCGCTGAATCGCCCATAGGGCGCGGTAGCGGGGCGAGGGGGCGGCATCGAGCAGGGCTTCGAATTCGTCAGCGCTCAAGGTGGCGGCGGCGCCGTGGCGATCGACCTTGGCCATGGGGTCTCCCCTTCAGTCCCCCGATCATAGTTGCTCTTTCCTCAAAAGAGCAACCCCTTAGGCGGGGTAAGCGATCCGGGCGAAGAGGGGCGGGGCGGGGTGTTATTGAGAATCCATCGGACTCCATCGGACAGGATCAGGGCCGGGATTCCATCGGACTCCATCGGATCAGTCCGGCTCAAGGGTCCACAGGTTCCGGCGCAGCCGCACGGCCCGGATCCGCCCCCGCACCACCTCAGCACCACCAGGGCGGGCGCCCAACAGGAGCGCCACCTCAGCAGAGCTCAGCGGAGCCCCGAGCTCCACCGCATCACGCAGGGCGGCGAGACGATCGCGCAGCCGCGGCAGTACCTCTCCATCGGACTCCATCGGATCATCCGGCAGGGGTCCATCGGACTCCATCGGAACGGTGAGAGGGGAGCGGTCGGCCACCACAAGGCAGCCGGAACGTCCGACCGCTGCCAGGGCGTCGGCGGTGGTCATCCCGTCACCCAGGGCGTCCGCGTAGGCGGTCAGCAGGGTCTCATCGGCAGCACTGAGCCACACCTCCACCGCGCCACCGCGGCGGCGCTTCTCGGGCACGATCCCCAGCTCTGAGCGCATCCGGTAGGCGGTTGATTTCGCGCAACCGCGGCGGCTGATCCAGTCGCTGAACAGGCAGCCGGAAGGAGTGGCCTCTTTCAGTTCGGCGGATTCCATCGGACTCCATCGGTCGCCGGACGATGCCAGACGGTGGGGCGATGGCAACCACGGATCAGCGAGGGCTCACCACCCCCACCCGGCGAACCCTGCGCAGGCGCCGAACCCGACCCACGGGCCAGCCGACCACCAGGGGCCGCAGACGGCCAGACGGGCGAGCGGCGGCGGGATCGAGCACGGCGGCCAGCAGCAGGCGATCCAGGGCGGCGGGATCCATGGGGGCAGGGGGCGACGGGCGTTCTGAGGATTCCCGTGGGCGGACAGGGGGCGATTGCAGCATCCAGGTCTTGTATGTACAGTTGTCCATACGGCCGCGCCGTTGCGCGCCGGCCAGGCCCCGTTCCCACCGAGGCCTGCGACCCCAACTGATTCGCTTCCCATGACAGCCTCCACTCTCACGGGGAGGCGCCGCTCTAACCCGGCGACGTCAACCAAACCCGCTCCACGAGAACAACCTCAGATCAATGCGTCAAAAGACGAGGGAAGAACGGTAAACGTTCGTGCAAACGAAAAGATGCTGTTTTTCTTGACTCAACTAAAGAGCGAATTCGGAATAAACATGTCCGAAAGCTTGCGCAAGGGCGCAGCACTTTTTTTCATGGCCAAACAAGAAGAAAAAAAGGGCAGACGACTTGCTTTTGTTGACGCAGATGACAATGTTGTCGTGGAGGTTCAAAACCTATGAACCAAAACAGCAACTATGGCAAATGCGCCTTCAAATCGTCGACCAAAAAAGGAACGACGCGACTTTGATGATTACATAGACAACCAAGGCGGCCAAAGCTCAGAAGCCAAGGCCGCCGAGCCCGCAGAAATTCAGCAATTCAGGGAAGCATGTATAGAAATAATGAGAATATCAAACGAAAATGGAAGAGAATATCTAAAAACACTCATTGAATTAGTCGAAAAAGAGAAAAAAAAGGAAAGCAGTATTGAGAAACCTTCTACTCCGTTATGGATACAAATAATCATCGGACTCACGTTTCTCGCAGGTGTCATTTTTTGCATGACAGCTGGCTTTAATTACGGATCTCATTTTTCGCCAGAAATTCAGGCGATGGCGAGCAAGGCAGTAGTAGATATACCCGTCGCCTTTGGCTCTTTTCTGGCGGGGGCAAAAATCACGCAAAACAAAAAAAGCGACTGATTATGCGTTGATACTGTTAATCAGGTTCAAGCAACAGCTTGGCGCGGCGAGCCTTTTTGATAGTTCTCTGATACTGACAGGGGCGCCGCACCCCCTCCCACGCCCCCCGGCCCTGACAACCGGCCGGACAGGCTCCTGAGGCGGCCTGCTCCGCTCAGCCCGTGGCGCAGGGGTCACCGATCGCAGCCGGGCGCAGGCGCAGGCATCGGCGGGGGGTGTGGCGAGCAGGAGCAGGAGCAGGAGCAGGAGCAGGGCCAGGGCAGCGGGCATGAGGCAAGGCAGGGGCACTGCCTCAGGGTTCCGGTGGAATCCAGCCGCGAAGCGATCACCCCCGCGCTTCTCTTCCTGGCTCATCCTCCTTCACACGAAAACGCCAGTAGCGGTCAGGTTTGACCCAGACGACAGAATCGCCAGTCAAATCGGCAAAAGCCTTAAGGATCGCAGATCCAATCACAACATTACCGTCTGCATTTTCTCTCGTCAGGCTATAGAGCTTTTTTCTTTCCAGGTAGTCTACAACATCATCCTGATAGATGCAGCCATCTTTTTTGAGGTTGGACAGCATCCATTCGGACACCTCGAAGGGAGTGGTCACTTTGGGCTTTCCTTGTCATCCGCGGGAACTATTAGAGACTTTTCAGGGAATTTACCCTTCTCTAATTTTTTTCCAGCAAACCAATGACACCAATACGACTTCCCTGAAGACAGGTTATCCAGTTCTGCCACGGTCATAACAGGCCCGCCGGATTTTAGCTGCACTAAGTCACCTGTTTTGAACTTAGAATCTTCCCTCATGAGTGTTTTTTTTACTGGCAACTGATTGTACCACTACTTACTACAGCTTCCCCAACCTTGCCGCCGCATTGATCGCGCCTAGGGCGGCGCCGTGGTTCGCGGTGGCCATTGCCTTCCGGTAGACACGATCCGTTCTGCTCAGCAGCACCGCCACCAGTTCTTCACGCTGCACCTGCCAGCCAGCCACCAGTTCGGCGCGGGCCGCGGCGATCAGTCGATCAGTCGATCGAGGCGCGATTCCCCACTTTTTTGCCGCCATGGCCACCAACTCGGTGCGACTGTGGCCGTCAACGATCCAGGTGGCAACCACAGGCACACGGGCGATGGTTTCGACATTGGCGCCCGCCAGTACCCCTCCCAGTGAATCGCCGGTTGTTGCCATCACACTTCGGCCTCCACCGGCGGCCGGCCCACCCCTCGGATGGTCATCCCCAGCAGCAACAGCCGCTCGGTCACAGGGTCAAGGTTCGCGGCCTCGATCGCCTCGATCACCCTGCCGATGGTGGAGTTACGGATCGCCGCGGCCCGCGCCGGATCGCTCCAGATTTCGCGGGTTTCCGGGTCGCGCTCCAACAGCCAGGCAGCCGCCCGCCAATCGCTTCGGCCAGCGGCCCGCACCTCGGCCAGGGCCTGCTGTGCAGGACTCAGAGCGGTGGGATCGGGGCCAAGGATTGACATGGGTGGCGGGGATGCTGATCAAGGTTTCCGGCGCGGTGGGACTGGTGACTGGCACGGCATGAAACCAGCCCCTTACTTCTATGGGGGGAATTTCGTTCCACTCCCCTCCAGGGCCTGCCGCCATGCGACCACCAGCTGGGCGGGGCTGATCCGCTTCGGCAGGGCGATCGGCACCACCCGGTAACGCCACCTCCCACGCTGGGCGCCGTCGCGGATCTGTTCGGATTCGAGGCGGTGGCCGGCCAGCTCCAGCAGCTGGCGCAGCACGGTGGTGGCTCGCTTGCCGGGGTCCAGCCCCAGCCGCTGCGTCAGGGTCGCGGCGTGGGTCGTGGCCATGGTCTGGAGGTTCGCCAGTTCCGGGTCGTCGGCGGTGAACCACTCCCCTCCAGCCCGCGCCAGCCAGCCGGGGAGCCCCAGGCGTTGTGCAGCGTGGATTCGAGGGGCGAGCATCTCCCGGCAAAGATCGGGCGCCCAGGGCCTGCCGTCGGGAGCCAGCTCCCGGGCGCGTTGCCGATCGTGGGCCGCCACGAGGGCCGCGGCCTCGGGATCGGTGACGATCGCTCCGAAGACCACCTTGCGGTGGGTCCCCTTCTCGTCCTCCTTGAGGATGTCGACCGTCGGCGGAGCCTGTCCCAGGCCCCAGGCCCGCACGATCCGCCAGCGCTCCAGCTGCGCACGTTCGGCGGGGGTGAGCCGGCGGCGCTGGTTCTGCAGCTCCTTGGCTTCCGCATCGGTGAGAGGTTCGGCGGCGATCACCCGTTCCCGGCGGGCGTCGGTGGCCAGCTCGGCAACCTCAGCGAGCCTCTGGCCAGCCCCCTCCCCGGCCAGCTTGGCCAGCACATCCAACGGCGCAGCCTCCCGCAGCTGGTACCCCTCCCGCTGCAGCAGGGCCGCCACGGTGGCGGAGAACGCCAACCGCGCCAGGTTCTGGTGCGCAGCCTGCCGGGCCCAGAGCCGCAACCATGGCCCCCCGTCATTGGTTTCGACGTTCCAGCCCGCGGCGGCCAGCTGACCCACCACCAGCTGGTGGTGCTCGCCCAGGTGGCGCATTACCAGGTTCGGATCGACCGATCCGCAGCCGATCCGCAGCGCATCACCCGGCGAGAAGTCCGGCGCATACAGGTGGCGCGGGCAGCCATCGCGCACGCGGGCAGCGGCTTGGGCTACGGCGGTCGGGTCGGTGGTGCCCCCGGCCAGCACCAGCACGGCGGCGAAGTGGTTCGTGACGGTGACGGACAGGCCCGCCGCAATCGCGGGGGTGGCGATCACCACGTCATGGGCCGCGGCGATCCCGTCGGGATTGGTGGCCAGGCGGTGGGCGTCGTGCTCGGGATCGTGCACCGTGTCCCGATCGACCACCAGCACCCGGGCGTCCGGCCAGTGACCGGCGACGAGAACCGCCAGGTTCTGGGCGCTGTGGGCCGCGTCCTCACGGGCGGCGGTGCAGCTGATCCACAACCGCTCCCTGGCCTTGAGGCGCTGCACCAGCTCCGCCCGCCAGGATTCGCGGCTGGGATGCACCACCAGCTCCCGCCCCTCCGCCGGGCGGTGGTCGCTGCCGATCAAGTAGGCGTGGCAGTCGGCGGCGGCCTCCAGGGCCTCCAGGGTGGCGTTGTCCAGCTGCGCATCGGCCACCAGGATCTGGGCGGCATGGCGCAGCAGGGTGGCGAGGGCCTCCACCACGGCGGTGCGGCGGCGGCCGATGGCGGTGCCGCTGGCCTGCAGGGCATGGCGCAGCACGGCGGTGGCCTCATCGATCACCACCACGGCGCCGACCCATGCCGCTGGGTTGAAGCGCACGCGGCTGCCAGGGCAGAGGGAATCGATGCACAGGGCGATCTTCTGCTGGTTCAGACCGGAGCCGGCGGGGATGTCATCGGCCCAGGGCAAACCCAGCTCAGCGGCCAGGGCCTGCCCCAGGCTCCGGCGGTGCGTGATGAGCACCACCCGCCGCCCGGCGGCCAGCAACTTCTCCACGGTGGCGGCGATCGAGCGGGATTTCCCGCAGCCCATTGGCGCCACCAGGGCCACCAGCCGGGCCTCCGATGGGGCCGGTAGGTCTCCCAGGTATTCGCCCAGGTACATCCCCGCCGGGGCGGTGTAATCCGGCCGGCGCAGCACCGGCAGGGCTGGCGTGCGCAGCGTCTCCAGGGCG
>JBIKTO010000464.1:0-2544 GCA_044348065.1 Cyanobium sp. | reverse complement strand
CCTGGAGCTGGCGCGGGGAATGGGAATCCCGGTGCTGGAGCGCGCCGTCGACAAGACCGAGCTGTTCGTCGCCGATGAGGTGTTCCTCACCGGCACCGCGGCGCGGGTGACGCCGATCCGCCGCATTGAAACCACGGATCTGGTCGGACCCCGCCCGATCATGGAACGGCTGAGGGACCGCCTGACCGCGATCACGGAAGGGACGGATTCCGAGTATGACCACTGGATCACCAGAATTCGTACTGTCGACTGATGGCTGTCTCCGCGGTTGAGGTCTCCAGCGAACGGCCAGCTCCCCCGATCCGCCCGAAAGCCTCACGGATTGGCTTTCTTGAACGGCTCCATGGTCCGGGGCGGCCTGTGCTCGTCTTCGACGGCGCCACCGGCACTTCCCTGCAGCAGATGGAGCTCACAGCGGAGGATTTCGGTGGTGCCGCCCTGGAGGGCTGCAACGAGAATCTCGTCTTCACCCGCCCCGATGCGGTGCAGGCGGTGCATCGCCAGTTTCTGGAGGTGGGCTGCGATGTGATCGAAACCGACACCTTCGGGGCCACCTCGATCGTGCTGGCGGAATACGAGCTTCAGGATCAGGCCTTCGCCCTCAACAAGCGCGCTGCCGAACTGGCCCGGGAGATGGCCGATCAGTACAGCACGCCCGACCATCCGCGCTTCGTGGCGGGCTCCTTCGGCCCCACCACCAAGCTGCCCACCCTCGGCCACATCGATTTCGACACGATGAAGGCCTCGTTCCGCGAGCAGGCCGAGGGCCTGATCGCCGGGGATGTGGACCTGTTCATCGTCGAAACCTGCCAGGACGTGCTGCAGATCAAGGCGGCCCTGCAGGGCATCGAGGAGGCCTTTTCCGCCACCGGTCAGCGCCTGCCGTTGATGGTGTCGGTGACGATGGAAACCACCGGCACGATGTTGGTGGGGTCCGACATCGCTGCGGTGGTGGCGATCCTGGAGCCCTTCCCGATCGACGTGCTCGGTCTGAACTGCGCCACCGGGCCGGAGCAGATGAAGGAGCATGTGCGCTATCTCAGTCAGCACAGCCCCTTCGTGGTGAGCTGCATCCCCAATGCCGGTCTCCCGGAAAACGTTGGCGGCGTGGCTCACTACCGGCTCACCCCCGTTGAGATGAAGATGCAGCTGATGCACTTCGTCGAAGACCTGGGTGTGCAGGTGATCGGCGGCTGCTGCGGCACCACGCCACAACACATTGCCGCCCTCACTGAACTGGCCCGCGATCTGCGGCCGGCCCAGCGCCAGGTTCGCCAGCCTGAGCACGTTTTGTCAGGTTCACCCCGCCCGGCCCTCGAGTACGAACCCGCCGCCGCTTCGATCTACGGCGTCACCCCCTACCACCAGGACAACTCCTTCCTGATCATCGGCGAGCGCCTCAATGCCAGCGGCTCGAAGAAGGTGCGCGAGCTGCTCAACGAGGAGGACTGGGACGGCCTGGTGGCGGTGGCCCGCGGCCAGGTGAAGGAAAACGCCCACGTTCTGGATGTGAACGTGGACTACGTCGGCCGCGATGGCGTGCGCGACATGCACAATCTCGTCAGCCGATTGGTGACCAATGTCAACCTGCCGTTGATGCTCGATTCCACCGAGTGGCAGAAGATGGAGGCCGGGCTCAAGGTGGCCGGCGGCAAGTGCATCCTCAATTCCACCAATTACGAAGACGGCGACGAACGCTTCTTCAAGGTGCTCGAGCTCGCCAAGGCCTACGGCGCCGCCATCGTGGTGGGCACGATTGATGAGGAGGGCATGGCCCGCACGGCGGAGCGGAAGTTTGCCATCGCCCAGCGCGCTTACCGCGACATTCTCGAATACGGCATCCCCGCCCACGAGATCTTCTACGACCCCCTGGCCCTGCCGATCTCAACGGGCATCGAGGAGGACCGCAACAACGGCGCCGCCACGATCGAGGCGATCCGCCAAATCCGCAGCCAGCTGCCCGGCGTGCATGTGGTGTTGGGTGTGAGCAATGTGAGCTTCGGCCTATCACCGGCCGCGCGGATTGTTCTCAATTCCGTGTTCCTGCACGAGTGCTGCCAGGCCGGTATGGATGCCGCCATTGTCAGCCCGGCGAAGATCCTG
Organism: Cyanobium sp.; assembly: GCA_044348065.1. GTDB lineage: Bacteria > Cyanobacteriota > Cyanobacteriia > PCC-6307 > Cyanobiaceae > Cyanobium. The sequence continues at coordinate 441 of JBIKTO010000464.1, read as the reverse complement.
CCGCTCGCGAAAATCAGCGAAGAGAACCAGAAGATCTGTCACCAGTTGATCCACGACCAGCGCCGCTTTGAAGGCAGCATCTGTGTGTTCGACCCGCTCACCGAACTCACCACGATGTTTGAGGGCGTCTCCGCCAAGGAGGCTCGGGCCAGCGGACCCTCCCTGGCCGACCTGCCGGTAGAGGAGCGGCTCAAGCAACACATCATCGATGGCGAGCGGATCGGCCTGGAGGTGGCTCTCGACGAAGCCCTCGCCAGCTACCCGCCGCTGCAGATCATCAACACCTTCCTGCTCGATGGCATGAAGGTGGTGGGCGAGCTGTTCGGATCTGGCCAGATGCAACTGCCATTCGTGCTGCAAAGTGCCGAAACGATGAAGTCGGCGGTGGCGCACCTCGAGCCCCACATGGAAAAAATCGAGGGCCAGAGCAACAGCAAAGGC
>JBIKTO010000084.1:0-8160 GCA_044348065.1 Cyanobium sp. | reverse complement strand
GCCAAACTGGAGCGCTATGGCGCCTCGGTGCTGGCCGTGGTGGCGGGGGCGATCTGAGCGACAGACCCGGCGCCCTAGCCTCGATCCGAGCCCGATCTTCAACGCCGCGATGACCCTCACCCCGCTCCCCTGCCGCACGATTCCGGTGGAGCTGGGGGAGAAGGCCTATCCGATCGTGATCGGCGAAGGCAGCCTGGCCAGCCTGGGAGAGCGGCTTGGCGATCTGGGGTTTGGGGTGGGTACTCGCGTGCTGGTGGTGAGCAATCCGGTGGTGGCCGGCACCTACGGCACCGCGCTGCTGGCCTCCCTCGAACGGGCCGGCCTGGCGGCCACCCCCCTGGTGCTGGAGGCGGGGGAGGAGCAGAAAACCCCAGCCAGCGTGGCCCTCATCCACAACGCCGCCTTCGCGCAACGCCTGGAGCGCAGCTCCCTGATCGTGGCTCTCGGCGGCGGCGTGGTGGGCGACATGGCGGGCTATGCGGCGGCCACCTGGCTGCGGGGCATCGCCGTGGTGCAGGTTCCCACCACCCTGCTGGCGATGGTCGATGCGGCGATCGGCGGCAAGACCGGCGTGAACCATCCGGGTGGCAAGAACCTCATCGGCGCCTTCCACCAGCCCCGGCTGGTGCTGATCGACCCCACAACCCTGGCGACCCTGCCACCGCGGGAATTCCGGGCCGGCATGGCGGAGGTGATCAAATACGGGGTGATCGGTGATCCCGAGCTGTTCGCCGCCCTCGAAGCGGCGGCCGCCCAGGATCCCCAGGCGGGCCTGGCCACGATCGAGGCGGTGGGGCCGGGCCTGCTGCAGACCCTGCTAGAGCGCTCCGCCGCCGCCAAGGCCCGGGTGGTGGCGGCCGATGAGCACGAGGGGGGCCTGCGGGCGATCCTCAATTACGGCCACACCCTCGGCCATGCCGTGGAGACCCTCTCGGGCTACGGCCGCTGGCTGCATGGCGAGGCGGTGGCTCTGGGCATGCTGGCCGCCGGTGAGATCGCGGTGGCGATGGAGCTCTGGAGCCCCGCGGAGCAGGAGCGCCAGCGGGCTCTGATCGTTGCCGCCGGCCTGCCCAGGCGCTGGCCGGACCTGGATCCGGAGGCCGTGCTCACCTGCCTGCAGGGGGATAAGAAAGTGCGGCAGGGTCGGGTGCGCTTTGTGTTGCCAACCGCCATCGGCCGGGTGGTGATCCGCGACGACGTGCCGCCGGCCACGATCCGCGCGGCCCTGGAGCGGCTGGGCTGAGGCTCAGGCCGGGGCGGGCTCACGCAGAAACAGGGGCATCGGCCCAGCGGGGAGGCCCCGCTGGAACGCCTGCCAGTGAAACTCCCCGAGGGCAAGGGGGTCCACCAGGCGCAGCAGGGCTTCCCGCCGCCGCAACAACTCCGGCAGCGGTTGCGCCTCCTCCCCCTGCAGCCCGTGCAGCCGCTGGGCCAGGCCCAGGGCCAGAAGTGCCTGGCCCTGGCGGCATCCCCCCAGGGAGTGCCACCCCGCCCCGAGCGCCGCCTCCTCCAGGCTCTCCAGGCAGAGATGGGCCGTGAGATCCCAGCAGCCGGGCTCGAGCAGGGGATCACCGCTGGCGACCTGCCGCCGGTAGGCCATCAGGGTGCCGGCGGCACGGGTGGGGTGGTAATAGCGGCCGGCACTCAGGGCGTAGTCGATCACCAGCAGCTGTCCCTGGGTCACGGCGGCGGCGGCCTGCTCCAGCCAGGGTGCCAGGCCTGGATGCAGTTCGGTGCACCAGCCGCAGCCACGACCGGGCGCGGCCGGCAGCAGGTCGAGGCGCTCCAGCAAGGGCACCTGGGAAGCCTCGAGGGGATCGCCCGCCTCCAGCGCCAGCCCCCCATCCGGGCCGAGGGCCACCCGCTGCTGGCACCAGGCGCCGCCCTCCCAGACGATCCGCTCCACCGCCAGGGCATCAAGCACCTCATGGGCAAGCAGCACGCCCCGCAGTGGCGCGGTGGCCAGCTCGGCGAAGCTGCTCCAGCGGCAGGCGAGCGGGCAGGTGCTCAGGGTCTGGCGCTGGCGCGCGGCCATGCCGGGGTTGGGTTCCAGCAGCACCAGCTCGGTGCGCGCCGCCAGCTGGGGCCAGCCCGCCGCCAGGGCAGCGGCGAGGTCAGCGGCCAGGCTGCCTTCGCCGGGGCCGGCCTCCAGCAGCGCCAGCGGACCCTCGCCCAGCTCCTGCAACCACTGGGCGCACTGGGGAGCCAGCAGGGCGGCAAACTCAGGGCCGAGGGACGGGGCGGTGACGAAATCACCGTCAGCGCCAATGGCCAGGCGGCCGGCGCCGTAGGCGCCGTGCTCAGGGTCATGGAGCGCCCAGTCCATGTAGGTGCGGAAGGGAACCGCCCCCCCGGCAGCGGCCAATCGCTGCGCCACCCAGCTCGGCGGGGGTGGGGAGGCCACCCTCAGGCCTCGCCGCCGCCACCCTGCTGCAGTCGCCGGCCCACGGTGACGCCGGCGATCCAGTAAGCGGCGAAGGCGGCTGCCAGGAAGGCCAGGCTGTTGCGGGCCAGCGGCAGCCAGTCGCTGGTGCGGGTGAGGATCGGTCCGAGGCCCAGGGCGACGTAGAGGATCAACCAGAGGGGCGAGAGCAGCAGCACCCAGGTCCACTCAACCCGTCGGCCCTCCTTGCGTGGAAAGGCGGCGAACCCCACCACCAGCCCCCCGAGGATCGCGGTGGAGAGGGTGAGCAGCCACTGCTCACGGGGCAGACCCGGCACCACCTGGCAACCGCCGATCAGCAGGCAGCCCTTCACGGCGTGCAGGGAATCGAGGATCGCCCCATCCTCGCCGTGGTCCTGCACGTAGTACTTATTGCCGTAGCGGGTCTGCAGCTCCACCCAGAAGGTGCGCGGCATCAGGGAGAACAGGGCATCGCCCACATTGAAATTGAGCAGGTTGCCGCCCCGCTCATCGGCCACCAGCAGCAGGCTGCGCTCATCGAGGTTCCAGAAGTCCTTCACGGCCACCCCCGGGGTGCGGTCGTACTGGGTGAGCACCCGTAGCTTCCAGCCGCTGTTGCGCTCGAAGTCGGTGAGCTCCCCCTCCAGCGAGGCCCGCTGGCCATCGGTGAGCGCCCGGGCCAGATCGATCACCGGGGTGGGGTGATCGGGAAGCAGATCGGGATTGTCAAAAGCGTGGGCCGGGGCCACCGCGGCGGGAGCAAGCCAGAGGAGCAGTCCCAGCAGCCATGCGGCCAGGGGAAGCCAGGGGCCGTGTCCCCGGCTCGGGGGGGGCGGCGACACGCTCATGGACAAGCTGCGAGGGGGGGTGCATTCTGTCCCAGCCCTCCGCTGGGCGTGAGCTCAGTCGCTCTGATCGGAAGCGTTGCTCACGCCGCGGACCTGGATGGAGCGAATGGCCTCGAGCTGACAGGCGAGGCTGGAGGGCCGGCAAGGCGGCGCCACCGGGCGGATCGCCACCTGTTCCCAACCGCTCTCGCCACCCCCATTGCGGAGTTGGGCGAGGTTCTGCTCGTAGAACGCCCGCAGCTCTTCATAGCGTTTGACCGGCTGGCCGTAGTAGCTGCGACCCGCAAGGGTGGGGAAGGAGGCCCATTCGGGGGCAAGGCGCGCCGCCAGCTCCGGCGTGAGCTCACCCCGATCGGCCAGGGGCAGGGCGCCGCGGCGCTGGATCAGGAACAGAGCCCCCTGGTCCTGGTTCTCAGGGTGGAAGCCCACCAGACCCATGGAGCGGGTCACCAGATCCCAGGTTCCGGGCATGAATTGGTAGGCACCGGCCGCCGCGCTGGCGTAGCGGGGCGACACCATCACCCGGTCGGGATGGCGGTGGAAGGAATTGAAGAGGCTGCCGCCGAACAGAACCCGGTAGCCAACTTCTTCGCCATTCTTCCAGGTGCCCTCGGCGTAACGGATGGTGTTGAGCAGGGCGCGCCGCTCCGGAGTGATCGCAAACACCCGAGGAGCGGCCGGCGGAGGCAGGAAGGCCAGCTGGGATGGAACCGCGGGGGCGGAGGACGCCTTCAGGGTCCAGGAGCTGGTCTCGGTAGCGGCGGCGGAGCCTGGGGCCAGGGTGGTGGCCGCGAGGGCGGCGCCGGCGAAAGCCAGCAGGGGGCGCTGAAGAGAGAGCAAAACAGAAGATGCGAGGAACAGAAACCGCCTGGGTTTGTGTTGGCGGAAGAGCGGAACGACCGGCGTGAAACGTTGCACCGCAAGCCAGTAGGCCTGGGCAAAGAGCAAGCAAGACGCGGTCGAAGCGCCGTGAATGGGAAAGAACGGCTTTGAAGTTCGAGCCAATGTGCCTAATGATCGCCGTTGACGCGATCATTAGTGTGCCGATCATACAACTGGCACACAAGTATCAGCAATCACGCTGCGGGTTCAGATCACTGTGAACGTCTGGATTCAGCCGATTTGGGTGAACAGCAGCCCAAACCTTCACGGCCGCAATGATCGGAACTTCTGATCACTCCTCCAGCAGCCGAACCAGGCTCGCGGCCGCCACCGCGGCGCCATCCAGCGGCAGCGGTCCAATCCGGGGCATGTGCAGGGGCTCCTCCAGCTCCCAGTCGCCCGAGCGCCATTGCGCCTCGTCCAGCAGGCGGTGCTGGCCGTGGTCCTGGAGCGCCTCTCGCAACACCGGGGCTTCGGCGAATCCCTGGCGATCCACCAGGTGGATGCCCACCCCCTGGCTGAAGGCCTCACAGAAGCTGCTGTAACCGGCCTTGGTGATCAGGCGACCAGCCAGGGGCATCAGGTCGAGCGGCCGGGTTCCCGCAGGCAGCACCCGGCCATTGGGCACCGTCTCCAGAACGGGATCCGGGCCGATGAAGACATGCTCCGGCCAGCGGGCCAGCAAGGAGGGATCCAGCGCCAAACCCAGGCCGCCGAAGCTCACCAGCACACAACGCTCCCGCTCCCGTGGCAGCTCCAGCCGCCGGGCCAGCTCCGCCGCATCCAGGCGCGGTCGCGAACTGGTGACACCGATGCGCTGGCTGGGGATCCCCCAGGGCATCGGCAGCGACAGGGGGCAATGGAGCAGGAGATCCCCCTGGCCGTAGAGCTCCCGGTAGCGGAACGCCCGTTCAGCGAAAGCCCCCCCCAGCGGTTCGTAGATCGCGTCCCAGCCGAAGCTGGCCAGCCACACCAGGGGCGCCGTGAGCTGCGCCGCCAACAGGGCCGCCGCGGGGGGCACATCGCCGAGCACCGCCACCGGTTCCCCCTGCTCCGCCAACCAGGCGGCCTCCGCCCGCACCTGCTCGGGCAGGGCCGCTTCGAGCCGCTCCAGGGCCGCCAACGTGGCCGGTGGATCCACCGCCAGGGCATTGGCCTGCACCATTCCCACATCCCAGAGGCAGGCTCGCCGCTCGAAGGGCACCGACCCGAAGGCCAGCGTCAGGAAGCTCGGCGCCAGTCCGGTGGAGAGCACCAGACGCCAGTCCGGCCGGAGGGCGGCCAGCTCGCCGAGCACCGCGGCGCTGCGGGAGCCATGACCGTAGCCGTGGCTGCTGAGGCAGGCGTAGATCAACATCAGCGACGATCGGAATGCCCCGCGGTGGCGGCCTGCTCGGCCTGGCTCCAGAGGGTTTCCTCGTAGAGCAGATCCCCCTGCTCGCCATACCAGCGGTGGGCCAGATGCACCGGTCCGGCACCCCGCCAGGTGATCCAGCTCAGGTGTCGCAGGGTGCGGCCCTGGCCATCCACCCCATGGCGGGGCACGCAGGCGGCATTGAGGTGCAGGGTGCCGTGGCGGTCCCGCACCAGGCTGCGCCGTTCTCCCTGGTGAAGGCGCAGGCTGTGGTGCATGTGCCCGAAGACCACCAGTGGCACGGGTCGGTGGCGCCGGATCCGCTCGATCGCCAGCTCCAGATCCTGGTCCCCCCAATCGCAGGCCGGTCGTTTCCAATCGCGACCGCAGGGGTCGCGGGCCTCGCTCCCCAGCCCGCTGGGGCCGCAGTGGGCCAGCACGAGCAGGGGCAGGTCGGGATCAGCGGCGAGGGCCGCCCGCTCGATGCGCGCCGCCGATTCGTGCAGGTCCACCGGTCCGTAGGCGGCCTTCACCGCCTTGGAGAGATGGAAGCCGCCACCGGCCGTACCCGGACGGCCGCCCACCACCGCCAGGCCGGGTGGCACCAGCTGGCGCAGCCCCCAGCCGCAGTGCAACTCCCCCAGCAGGTCACTCTGCCGACGCAGGCGGTGACCGCTGGGATCCCGGCCGGCGTCATGGTTGCCGAGCACGCAGGCCAGCGGCAGGGAGAGATCGTTCAGCAGCCGCGGAATCCGCCCCCGCCCGTCGCTGAAATCGCCCACCAGCAGCAGGGCATCGGGGGCGAGGCGCTCCAGCAGCCGGTTATCCCGCTCATCCCACTGATCGTGAAGATCGCCGGCGACGGCGATCCGCATCTCGGGCCGCGACGGGTTCATGCCGGGGCCTGCCTAGGGTGACTTCATCCTGCACGACCGGTGGCAGAACCGGTGGCACGGTTGGTCTTCACTCAGACACCGCCCCCCAGCTCCCTCGATTCCCACGGCATGGCCCTGGGCTCGGCCCCACCACCGGCCGAACTGCCGGCCGCGATCCGAGCCTTGAAGGAGCGTCGCAACGCCGTGATCCTGGCCCACTATTACCAGGAGGACCCGATCCAGGACATCGCTGATTTCATCGGCGATTCCCTGGAACTCTCCCGCCGGGCCGCCAGCACGGACGCCGATGTGATCGTGTTCTGCGGCGTGCACTTCATGGCCGAAACGGCCAAGATCCTCAATCCGGGCAAAACGGTGCTGCTGCCCGATCTGGAGGCCGGCTGCAGCCTGGCTGACGCCTGCCCGGCTGAGGCGTTTGCCGCTTTCCGTGCCGCCCATCCCGATCATGTCGTGGTGAGCTACATCAACTGCTCGGCGGCGGTGAAGGCGCAGAGCGATCTGATCTGCACCAGCAGCAACGCGGTGGCGCTGGTGCGCCAGTTGCCGACAGACCGGCCGATTCTGTTTGCCCCGGATCAGAACCTGGGGCGCTGGGTGGCCCGCCAGAGCGGTCGCGACCTCACCCTCTGGCCCGGCGCCTGCCTGGTGCACGAAACCTTCAGCGAGCAGGCCCTGCTCAAACTCAGGCAGCAGCATCCCGACGCCGAGGTGATCGCCCACCCGGAATGCCAGCAGCACCTGCTCGATCTGGCCGATTTCATCGGCTCCACCAGTCGTCTGCTGGAGCGCGCCACCACCGGCGCGGCGGACACCTACATCGTGCTCACCGAGCCGGGGATCCTGCACCAGATGCGGCGGCGGCGCCCGGAGCGCCTCTTTCTGGAGGTGCCCGGCACGGATTCGTGCAGCTGCAACACCTGCCCCTACATGCGGCTGAACACCCTGGCCAAGCTCTGGGGCTGCCTGGAGAGCATGGCTCCGGAGATCGAGCTCGACGAGGACATCCGCCAGCGGGCGCTGGTGCCGATCGAGCGCATGCTGGCGATGAGCCGCTGAGCCCATGCCCCTGCCTGCCGGCGGCTTGCTGGAACTCAGGCCGGAGGGCTTGTACTGCCCGGCGGCGCAGGCCTGGATCGACCCCTGGCGACCCGTGCCGCGGGCGCTGATCACCCATGGCCACGCCGACCATGCCCGCCCCGGCTGCGGCGAGTACTGGGCCACCAGCCAGAGCGAGGGCATCCTGCGTCAGCGGCTGGGGGCCACGATCCGCCTCATCCCGGTGGATTACAACCAGGCGCACCGCCTCGGCGGGGCCCGGGTGTCGTTTCACAGCGCCGGCCACGTCCTGGGCAGCGCCCAGATCCGCCTGGAGGCCGGCGGCGAAAGCTGGCTGGTGAGTGGCGACTACAAACGCTGCGCCGACCCGAGCTGCACGCCGTTTGAGCCGGTGCAGGCGGATGTGTTCATCAGCGAAGCCACCTTCGGCCTGCCCATCTACCGCTGGTGTCCCGGCTCTGAGGTGGCCCGCGCGATCCTGAGCTGGTGGCAGGCGGCGCCGGAGCGACCCTCCCTGCTGTTTGCCTACGCCTTCGGCAAGGCCCAGCGGCTGCTGGCGGAATTGGCGGCCATCGGGGTGGGACAGCCGGGGCAACCGGGTGCCGAGGGCCAGGAAATCCTGCTGCATGGGGCGGTGGACGCCCTGATGGCCCCCTACCGGGAGGCGGGGGTGGAGCTCCCGCCCCCCCATCCCCAGCGCGCCCCGGCCCCCCGGGGGTC
>JBIKTO010000463.1:0-2560 GCA_044348065.1 Cyanobium sp. | reverse complement strand
TGCCACCGGCATCCGCATCACGGCCGCCGGCTACCGCAACCGCTACCTGGCGGAGAAGCTCAGCGCCGGCCTGGCGCCGTTCAGCGCGGCGGCGATGGCGCGCCAACGCTGCCGCTGGGCCAGCGGCACCCTGCAGCTGCTGCGCACCGGTGCCAATCCCCTCACCATCGCCGGGCTGACGCCCCTGCAGCGGCTGGCCTACCTGGAGGGCCTGCTGCACTGGTTCAACGTGCTGCCCCAGCTGGCCCTCTCACTGCTGCCGCTGAGCCTGGGCTGGCTCGGCATCGCGCCGCTGCGCCTCAGCGGTGAGGGGCTGCTGCTCCATGCCCTGCCCTTCTACGGCGCCCAGCTGCTGCTGATCCGCCCCTTGAGCGCCCAATCGCGCACCGCCCTGCTGCCGGAGCTCTACCGCTGGATCTTCCTGGTGCCCCTGGCCGCCGCGGTGGCGCTCACCCTGCTGGGCCGGCCGCAGCGCTTTCACGTCACCCCCAAGGCGCTGGCCCGGGGCCGTCGCACCAGTCCGTCCCGCCGCCTGTTGCTGCCCCTGCTCTTCCTGCTCAGCCTGCAGCTGGTGAGCCTGCTCAACCTCACCCTGCCGGCCCTGCGGCCCGCCGTGGAGCCCCTGTCGGGCGCCACCGTGGCGGTGAGCCTGCTCTGGGCGGGTCTCAACACCCTGCTGCTGCTGCTGGCGGTGCGGGCCTGCTTCGATCGGCCGGGGCTGTCGGAGCGGCCCTGGTTCGCCTTGCCCCTGAGCTGCCGCCTGCGCTCCGGGGCCTGGAGCGCCGCGGCGGACCTGCGGGCGATCAGCGAGGTGGGCGCGGAGCTGGGGTTGGCCGCGCCGCCGCCGGGGGATGGGGCTCTGCTTCTGGAGATGCCCGGGCTGCCGCCGCTGCCCCTGCAGCCGCTGGCGGTCGATCGCGGCCGGCGGGGGCTGCGGCTGGGCGGCCGCTGGGGCCCCCTGCCGGAGGGGCAACGCCAGGCCCTGCGCCGATTCCTCTATGGCCGCCCCGGGCTCTGGCCGCAGCGCCCCGCTCCAGCCGAACCTCTGGCGCTGGCGGTGGTGCTGCTCCGCCTGCTGCGGGGGCCAGGGCCGGAGGGCTGGTTCCACCGCAGCCTCATGCCCCAGAACCTGCCGGAGACCCAGCCGCCGCCGCTGGCTCCAGCTCCGCGAGCCGGCGGCGGCATGGGCTGAAAGGGGGGGCAGGCAAAAATGCAAAGAATGCATGCACAGCCGCGCTGAGCTTAAATCCTGCCGGAATTGCGTTAAGCGGCTAAAGCCAGGCGCCTGGATTGCCAACCGCATCCACGACCAAATCCCGCGCGCCTGTCTAGAGTTCCCAGGACGAGTTAAGGAAATCTCATGCTGCGCGGCAATGAACTGCTCACCAAGGTGCGCGAGCTGGGCGAAGTGTCCAAATCCGAGCTGGTGCGCAGCTGCGGTTATGTGGGCGGCACAAAGGATGGCGGCGAGCGGCTGAACTTCACCGCCTTCTACGAAGCCCTGCTGGAGGCCAAGGGGGTCAACCTTGGCGAGAGGGCTGGCAAAGGCTCCCGCAAGCCCGGCCGCAAGCTCACCTATGTGGCCACCGTGCAGGGCAACGGCAACCTGCTGGTGGGCAAGGCCTACACCGCCCTGCTCGGCCTCCAGCCCGGTGATGCGTTTGAGATCCACCTGGGGCGCAAACAGATCAAGCTGGTGCCCTGCGGCGGCGAGGAGGAGTGAGGGGGCACGGCTGACACCCCGGATCGGAATCGCGACGAACTGAGTGGCCGCCTGGTCCGCTGCTGGCCGAGGGCTGGGGCCGGGCTTGGCCTGGGCCTGGCCGGGCTGATCAGCCTGGCTTATCGCCCGCATGGATAACCCTTCTTCCTCTGGCGACCCAGCCGGCGATTGCAATCCCTAAGGTTCGCCGACTTCCCGTAATGGAAGTGTTCGCGCACACCTCTCTCCTCCTTTTCCCGAGAGCCCGTCCTATGTCGGATCCCGGCAGTCCGATGCGTTTGCACTGATCGATCACCGCATTGTTGGTGGCCTCCAGGTGTGGAATTCCCACACCTTCATTTCGTTCGCCCATCCCTCCATCCCTCTGCCCCCCGTTCTTTCATGGCCAAGCGACGTCGATTCATGGCTCTGCTCGGCGGAGCCTTATCCACCACCATTGTTCTCAATGGCTGCCTCGGCAATCCACCCGACCGCACGGGCAAGGGCTCAGGCGGTGAGACGCCAACTGCGACACCAAACGCTGCAGCCAGCGCCGCTCTCGACGCCAAGACCGTCAGTCTTGGCTTCCTGCCCATCCTTGAAGCCGCCCCCTTGGTGATCGGGGTGGAGAAAGGCTTCTTCGCCAAACATGGCCTCGATGTGAAGCTCTCCAAGCAGGCCAACTGGGGGGCGGCCCGCGACAACGTGGTGCTTGGCTCGGCCGGCGGAGGCATCGATGGCGGCCAATGGCAGTTGCCGATGCCCCAGATGATCACAGAGGGCGCCCTCACCAATGGCAAGAAGGTGCCGATGTATATCCTGGCGATGCTGATGAGTCAGGGCAATGGCATCGCGGCC
>JBIKTO010000083.1:0-8179 GCA_044348065.1 Cyanobium sp. | reverse complement strand
CCATCGAGCTGGAGCCGCTGGCGCACCGCCAGCACCAGCTTGCGCAGCTCGCCGCTCTCCACCAACACCAGGGCCTGCTCCAGGGCGGCCCGGTAGCTCGCGTGCCAGCTGCTGGCCAGGGCGTTCACCATCAGCTCCGGCGGCTCCGCCAGGGCTTCGCCGTGGTGGTGGCGCTCCAGATGCCGGGCCCGCTCCCACAGCTCCTCGGCCACGCTGCGGGCGGTCACGCCGCCCCCCAGCACCCGGTGCAGCCGCAGCCAGCAAAGGCGGCCCTGGCGGCTCAGCTGCCAGCGAGGCAGCACCGCCTGCACCCCAGGAGCGCCGGTGCCCTGCTGCAGGGGGCTGTCGAAGAAGGCGAAGGCCAGCAGCACCCGCGGACGGGCCAGCGCCGGGGCGCCCTGGGGTGGGCAGGCCAGGCGGCTGAGGCTGAGGCTGCTGAAGCGCTGGGCCAGCTCGAAGCGACGGGGGCCGCTCAGCTCCAGACAGTTGCAGCGGCCGGCGGCCGCCAGGCACAGGCCGGGCGCCCCGTCCCAGAGGAAGCGGAAGCCAGCGGAGCCTTCCTCAGCGGGGCTCGCCAGGGCGGGCAGCGCCGTGAGCGGATCCAGGGGCGCGAGGGGCACGGCCAGGCTCAGCACCCCCTCCTCCTCCTGGCGGGCGGCCCCGGCGCGCTCCAGGGCCCGGGCGGCGGCGGCCGCCGCCTCCAGCAGCTCCGTGAAGCCGGTGGCGCGGTCCTGGCGGCCGGCTTCGGGATCGGCGTACGGGGGGGCCTGCACCGGGGGCGCCTCGGGACCGGGGGGAAAGGCTGCTCAAATGTATGGGTCTTTGCCCGTCCGCCGCCCGCGGCTGCCATGTCCGAGCATCAGGTCGTCGCAAGCCGTTACGCCCCGCTGGCGCCTTCCCCGGGCGATGGCGCCGCGCCGGACCGCTCGCGCCTCTGGCGGGCGGCGATCAAGGGGCCGATGTACGCCGTGGCCGTGATGCCCGTTCTGCTCGCCGTGGGCTGGCGGCTGGGGCGGGGGTTGCCGGTGCGGTTCGACCAGCTGCTGCTGTTCCTGCTGGCCGCGGTGCTGCTGCTGGCCTGGGAGAACCTGGCCAACGATGTGTTCGACGCCGACACCGGTGTCGACACCCATGGCAAGCCCCATTCCGTGGTGAATCTCACCGGCCGTCGCGACCGGGTGGCCTGGCTCGCCAACGGCTGTCTGGTCCTCGGGCTGGCGCTGATGGCGCTGGTGGCCCTGCGCAGCACGCCCGCCGTGCTGGCCCTGGCGCTGGCCTGCTGCGGCCTGGGTTACGTGTACCAGGGGCCGCCCTTCCGGCTGGGCTACCGGGGCCTGGGGGAGCCCCTCTGCTGGCTCGCCTTCGGCCCCTGTGCCACCGCCGCCGCCCTGCTGGCCGTGGCGCCGCCCCTCGCCGGCGCGGCCGCCATCCCCTGGGGCACCGCCCTGGTGTTAGGTGCCGGCCCCGCCCTGGCCACCACCCTGGTGCTGTTCTGCTCCCACTTCCACCAGGTGGCGGAGGACGCCGCCCACGGCAAACGATCGCCGGTGGTGCGGCTCGGCAGCGCCCGGGCCGCCGCGCTTGTGCCCTGGTTTGTCGCCACCAGCCTGGCGCTGCAGTGGGCACCGGTGCTGGTGGGCTGGTGGCCGCCGACGGCCCTGCTGGGGGTGGTGGGCCTGCCCCCCGCCCGGGGCCTGATCCGCCTGCTGGGAGTCCACCACGATGAGCCGGAGCGGATCAGCCACAGCAAGTTCCTCGCCCTGCGCTTTCAGGCCCTCAACGGTCTGGGGCTGGCCGCCGGGCTGGCCTTGGCCGGACTCTGGTGAATCCGGTCACCCCGCCCTCCCTGCCGCCGCAGGCCGCCGCCCTGCGGCTGGCCTGGCGGCCCTTCCACGTCTCCTTGCCCCAAGCCCTCGTCACCGCCCACGGGGCGATGACCGACCGGCGCGGATGGCTGCTGCGGCTGGAGCGCGGCGATGGGGCGCTCGGCTGGGGGGAGGCCGCCGGGCTCGACCCGGCCGAGCGACCCAGGCTGCCCGCCGATCTGGCCGCCGCCCGCCCCTGGGCGCGGGACGCGCTGGAGGAGCGCCTGGCCGATCTGCCGGCCCCCTTCGCCTTCGCCCTCGGCCTGGCCCTGGCGGAGCTGGATGGCCTGGGTGCCGCCGCCGGCGGTGGCTGGCGGCCGGCGCCCCCCTCCGCCCTGCTGCTGCCCGCCGGGCCCCAGGGTCCGCTGGCCCTGCGGGCGGCCCTGGCCGCCGCCGCACCGCCGCCGGCGGTGAAGTGGAAGGTGGCCGTCCAGGCCGACGCCAGGGAGCGCCAGACGCTGGAGGAACTGCTGGAGCTTCTGCCCCGCAGCTGCCGCCTGCGGCTCGATGCCAACGGCGGCTGGGATCGGCCCACGGCGGCGGCCTGGGCGGAGCGGCTGGGGGGCGAAGAGCGCCTGGAGTGGCTGGAGCAGCCCCTGCCTCCGCAGGACCGGGAGGGGCTGTGGGCCCTGGCCCGGCGCCTGCCGGTGGCCCTCGATGAATCCCTGCGCGTTTCGCCGCCGCCGTCGGGCGACTGGCCCGGCTGGTGGGTGCGCCGTCCCGCCGTGGAGGGGGATCCCCGACCCCTGCTGGCGGAGCTGGCGGCGGGTCGGCCGCGGCTGATGATCAGCACCGCCCTGGAGACGGGCATCGGCTGGCGGCTGGTGGCCCACGCGGCGGCGCTGCAGCGGCTTGGGCCCACCCCCGCCGCCCCCGGCCTGGCCCCGGGCTGGCGGCCCCCAGGCGGCCTGTTCGCCGCCGACCCCCAGGTGGTGTGGGAGGCGGCGGCATGATCCTGCGCTGTGGCGCGGGAGCCGATCCGGCGAAGCTGGCGGCGGTCCTGGAGCGGGCCTGGCGTGGCGGTGTGCTGGCGGCCCTGGCGGGGCCCGGCGAGGCGGATCGCCTGGCGGCGGCCCTGGGGCCTGATCCCGCCGGGTTGTCCGCCCGCCTCGGCTGCGGGTCGGGGGGGGTGGTGGGCAGCGGCGGCAGCTCTGGGGCGCGGCGCTGGTGCGTCCAGCCCCTGGCCCACCTGGAGGCCAGCGCCGATGCCAGCGCTGCCTGGCTGAGGGCCCAGGGCCTCGACCCCGTGGCCTGCCTGCACCTGAATCCGCTGCCCCTGCACCACATGAGCGGTCTGCTGCCCGTGGTGCGCTGCCGGCGCTGGGGGGCCTCCCTGCGCTGGCTGCCGCCGGATCTGCTGCGCCAGCCGGAGCGCCTGGCCGCGGCCGCTCCCCTGCCGGCCGATCGGCCGGTGCTGCTCTCGCTGGTGCCCACCCAGCTGGGCCGCCTGCTCGCCACGGAGGCGGGCCGTGCCTGGCTGGCGGGCTGCGCGGTGATCTGGGTGGGGGGCGCCGCCCTGCCGGAGGCCCAGGCGGCGGTGGCCCGGCGGGCCGGGTTGCCCCTGGCCCCTTGCTATGGCGCCACCGAAACCGCCGCGATGGTGACGGCCCAGCCGCCGGCGGAGTTCCTGGCCGGAGTGGTGGGATGCGGCCGGCCTCTGGCGGATGTGCGGCTGCGCACCGGCGCGGCGGGCGCCCTGGAGGTGCGCACCGCGCGGCTCAGTCCCGGCTGGCTGGAGGGGGGGAGGCTGCAGCCCCTGCCGGTGGATGGCGAGGGCTGGTGGCGCAGTGGCGATGCCGCCCTGCTGGCGGGCGATGGCGGCCTGCAGCTGCGGGGCCGGCTCGATGGCGCCCTGCTCACCGGTGGCGAGACCGTGTTTCCCGAGCAACTGGAGGAGCGCCTGCTGGAGCTGGCCGCTGCCGCTGGGCTGCCCGTTTCGGCGCTGCTGCTGCTGGGGGAGGACGACCCGGAGTGGGGCCAGCGGCTGGTGGCCCTGGTGCGGCCCGCCAGCGGCGCGGCCGAGGCTCCCCTGCTGGCGGACCTCGCCGCCCTGGTGGCCGCCTGGCCGCCGGCTGAGCGGCCGCGGCGCTGGCTGGCCTGTCCCGCCCTCGCGCCCTCCACCGCGGGCAAGTGGCAGCGCGGCCGCTGGCGACTTTGGTTGCAGTGCCAGGCATCGGTGGCGCCGCCTGCCTAAGTTGCCGTCGCCCTCCCCGCGGGCCGCTCCGCTGACCTCTCCGATCTTCCCGTCGCTGCCCCCGCTGCTCCCTCCGCTGCCCAGGACCAGCCTGCGCTGGTGCCGGCGCTGGATCCTCAGCCTCTGCGGTCTGCTCTCCGCCCTGGCCCTGGCCGCGGCGGCGGCGGCGGGCTCCCATCCGCTTGCGCTGCTCGCGGCCCTGTTGCCGCTGCAGGTGGCTGGCCTGCTGTGGCTGGTCACGCGCCTGGTCTGAGCTGGGGCGCCGCCGGTCAGCCCCCGGCCCCTACAGCGGTCGCACGCCGGCGGCCAGGGCCGAGGCCTCCAGCCAGCGTTGGATCGGCTCCGGCAGGGGGCAGCGCTCCCGGCTGGCCGCCGCGATCGCCAGGTGTCGGGTGAGGCCCCGGGCCACCTCCTCGCCGTCGCGGCGGAAGCGGTAGCGCAGCTCGAAGCCACCGGGGTCCAGACGCGCGGGGATCAGGGTGATGGCCAGGGGATCGCCGCAGCGCAGCGGCCGCCGGAAGTCGGCGGCGCAGTGCACGATCGGCAGGGCCACCGGCGGCACCTGGTCGGGTGTCGGAAAGATCTCGGCGGCCGGGATGCCGAAGCGCTCCAGACTCTCCTCATAGGCCTCATGGCACCAGCGCAGCAGCTGGTGGAAGTGCACCACCCCGGCGGCGTCCGTCTCGCCGAAGCGCACCGTGCGGCAGAGCAGCAGCCAGCTGGTGGGATCCATGGGCCTCGGCAGGTGCATGCGGGTGGGCCGGGGTTGATGCTGACAGCCGGCGATGCCGCTGCCGGCTGCCACCGCCGCCTATCCGGCCGGAAAGGTGCGCCAACCCAGCCCCCGCTGCAGGGCCAGTCGGGCTGCCCAGTAGGCCACCAGCGCCGCCGAGGCTCCCGCCAGCGTCCAGGCCCGCCAGCGCTGCTCGCCGCGGCCCCCCAGGCGTGGCAGCGGGCGCCGCTGCCCCAGCGCCAGCAGCGACCAGCCCAGCAGGCCCGCCGCCAGCAACGGCCCGAAGGCATGCAGCTCGAGCGAAGCGGCCAGGTCCCCCCGCAGGGCGGCGCCGGTGGCGCGGGTGAGGAAGCAGGTGGGGCAGGGGATGCCGGTGAGCGACCGAAGCGGACAGGGCCAGCCCGGCAGGGCGGGATGGCCGCCCTTGAGCCACAGGTAGCCCGTGAGAGTGCTGGGGAGGAGACAGCCGGCCTGACGGAAGCGGTGCAGGAGTCGTCTCAGCGGTCCACCGAGCCCATGATCACGTCGATCGAGCCGAGGATCGCCATGATGTCGGCCACCTTGGCCCCCTTGAGAATGTGGGGGAGGATCTGGAGGTTGTTGAGATCGGCGGCGCGAATCTTGAAGCGCCAGGGGGTGACATCGTCGTTTCCCTGCAGGAAAACGCCGATTTCGCCCTTGCCGGATTCAAGGCGGGTGTAGAGCTCACCGCCGGGGATCTTGAAAGTGGGGGCCACCTTCTTGGCCACATATTGATAGTCAAATCCGTACCACTCGCTGCTCTTGCCCTCCGCCATGCGGCGGGCCTCCAGGTTTTCAGTGGGACCCCCGGGGATCATGGCGCAGGCCTGGCGCAGGATTTTGAGCGACTGGCGCATCTCCTCGATCCGCACCCGATAGCGGGCGAAACAGTCGCCCTCCTTGGCCCAGGCCACATCCCACTCGAAATCGTCGTAGCACTCGTAGTGGTCGACCTTGCGCAGGTCCCAGGGCACGCCCGAAGCGCGCAGCATCGGACCAGACAGGCTCCAGTTGATCGCCTGCTCGCGGCTGATCGCGCCGAGACCCTCAATGCGTTTGCGGAAGATCGGATTGTTGGTGATCAGCTTTTCGTATTCGTCGATCTTGGGCCCGAACCAATCGCAGAAATCAAGGCATTTCTCCAACCAGCCGTAGGGCAGATCCACCGCCACTCCACCGATGCGGAAGTAGTTGTTGTTGATCAGCCGCTGGCCGGTGGCCGCTTCCCAGAGGTCGTAGATCATCTCCCGTTCGCGGAAGATGTAGAAGAAGGGCGTCTGGGCGCCCACATCCGCCAGGAAGGGGCCGAGCCAGAGCAGGTGATTGGCGATGCGGTTGAGCTCCAGCATCAGCACGCGGATGTAGCTGGCGCGCTTCGGCACCGGGATGTTGGCCAGGCGCTCGGGGGCGTTGACAACAATCGCCTCATAGAACATGCCCGCCGCGTAGTCCATGCGGCTCACGTACGGCACATACATGATGCTGGTGCGGTTCTCGGCGATCTTCTCCATGCCGCGGTGGAGATAGCCGATGACCGGCTCGCAGTCGATCACGTCCTCGCCATCGAGGGTGACCACGAGCCGCAGCACCCCATGCATGGAGGGGTGGTGCGGCCCGAAGTTGACCACCATCGGCTCGGTGCGCGTCTCCAGCTGGGTCATGGGAAGGCGAAGGCCGTGGCTGGCTCGGATTCTAAGGAGCCCCCGGCGGAAACCTGGCGGTCGGCCCTCCAGCCTCAGAGGATCTGGAGGTTGCCGCTGGCCAGCAGGGGGAAGGGGTCGCCACTGGCGTTGGCCAGGAGCTGGAGGAATTTGCCGCCTCCTTCCGGGGAGGCGGCAAAGCCGGGAGTGCTGCCGTTGGGGTTGTAGAACATGCCGCCGCTCTGGGCGTTGTAGGTGATCAAGGCGTCGCTGCTGGCCGCGGCGGCATCGTTGTCCACCACCGCAAAGCTGCTGGGGTCCAGGCTGGGCCCAGGTCCCAGCGCGGTGAAGGCGGGCCGAGCGAGCACGATCCGATCCTCCAGAACCTCGAAGCCAACGATGCTGTCCAGCCCCAGCGCCCCGGCGTTGAAGGGGCTGCCACCTCCGAAGACAAAGCGGTCCAGCCCGCTGCCGCCGATCAGCAGGTCGTCGCCGGCGCCGCCCGCCAGTTGATCGTCTCCCCTACCGCCGATCAGCCAGTCGGCGCCGTCGCCCGCCTCGATCCGATCGTTGCCATCGAGCCCGTTGAGGCGATCCGCCCCAGCTGTGCCGGTCATTGTGTCGGCTCCGGCGCTGCCGGTCAGAGGAAGGCCCAGAGCGATGCCGCCCAGCTCCACCTGGGCTGAAGCACTGCTGCTGTTGTCGCCGAGGAAGAGGAAATTGGCTCTGGCGTAGGGGTTGAAGGGGAGCAGGGGGCTCAGGCTCGCTTGGCTGTAGTCCTGCAGCGGGCCGCCGAGCACCGGGCGGTTGTTGGCCAGCAGGGTGTAGCTCTGATCGAAGATCCGCAGGCTGTAGTTGGTGCTGGAGCTGGTGTCGATGCCATGGACCACCTGAGCGATGGCTTGAAACGGTGTCGCGCCCCCCGCCTGGCTGAAGATGCTGGTGCTCCAGAAGCCGATCTCAATGCCCTGTGGTGTGCTGCCCTGATCGAGAAGCGTCAGCGAGAAGCCGGCGCGATTGGCGCTGAGATGGGTTTCGTTGACCAGCCGCAGTTGCACATCCAGGCTGAAACCCAAGCTGCGATCCAGCGTCGGGAAGGTGCTGTTGACCAGATTGCCGCTGAAGCGGTCGACGTTGCTGTAGCCGGCACCGTCCAGGATGCTCGCGTTGGAGGTCAGCAGCGTGCCGGTGCCAGAAAGGCTCTGGCTTCCCGAGCCTCCGGTGCCGAAGGCCAGCCAGCCTTGCGTATCGGGGAGGGAGGAGGAGCTGGCGTCATAGAGCCTGATGCGGCTGCCGGCGGGGGGCCGGGTGTCGTAGGTCAGCGTGGTCAGGCCGGCCGCTCCGCCGGGGTTGCCGGCGGCATCGGTGTAGGAGCCGGCGGCCACGATGATCGAGGCGGTGCCGCTGCTGTTGGGCGTTGGTGTGAAGGTGGCCGTGCGGGTCAGGCCTGAGCCGCTGATGGCCGAGAGGCTGCCGCCTGTCACGCTCACATCACCGCTGCTGCCGTTCCAGGCGAAGGAGGCGCCAGGATCTTCCGAGAAGCTGAAGCTGATCGTGGCGGTGCCGCCTTCCGCGAGGAAGGGGCTGCTGCTGCTGATGGCGAGGCTTGGCGGTGTGGTGTCAATCGCCAGGGAGAAGGTGCTGGATGCGGCGGCGAGATTGCCGGCGGCATCGGTGACGGCGACGGAGAAGGAGAAGGAGCCGTTGGTGAGGGCTGGATTGGGTG
>JBIKTO010000082.1:0-8181 GCA_044348065.1 Cyanobium sp. | reverse complement strand
TGTCGAGTTCACCCAGCAGGTTTTCCAGCTGGGCCGGCGGCACGTTGAGGGCGCGCAGGCGCTCGAACAGCTGGCGAAAGGTGGCCGGGTCGCTCTGGCTGGCCAGCGGGGGCAGGAAGGGGCTGTTGCTGGCCTGGACGGAGCTGCGGTTGAGGCTCTCGAGGTAGCTGTCCTCCTCGATGTGCTGCTCAAGGATGTTGACGAGCTGGAAGTAGAGGGAAAAGCCCCGGGCGGCGGCGATGCCGTCAGCCAGGTCCATCGAGCGGATCACCTCCACAATCGCCTTGCTGGCTCCGCTGGGGAGGCTGGTGCCCTCCGGCTCCTGGCCGAGGTCCGCCGACGGGCGGGGCGAGCTGCAGCGCTTGAGCTGCAGCAGCTTCTCTACCTGCTCCGGCGGGCATTCGCTGCGCACCACATTCTCCCAGAGCTCCTCAACCAGCTCCAGGCGCTCGCCCAACAGGCGGATGGCGCCTTCGCTGGGCTCCGCCGCTCCCCCCGGGGATGCCGCGATCACAGTTGCAGTGGGCTGCCGCATGGGGGCAGGCGGGGGGGGAAAGAAGCCATGATCATCCCAAAGCGCGGGGCGCGTCTGTCGCAAGCCATGCCTCCAGCTGCTGTTCGCGGCGCTGCAGGGCAGCGGCCTCCGCCGCCACGATCGCCGCCACGCTCTCCCCGGCACGATGGCGCTCCAGCCAGCGCATCGCCGTGTTGCCGCCCCCATGGCCAACCGGCAGCAGCAGATCCTGCAGGGGCTCCAGCAGCTCCGCCAGATCCCGTTCGGCAGCCAGCGGGGCCATCTCCTGCAGCTCGGCGGCGATCCAGTCGCGGGCGAGCAGGGGCTGACCGGTGCGCCAGTGCCGCAGGCTGGCATCCAGGCTCCGCTCGGCGGCGGCCCGGTCGTTGGCATCCGCCAGATCGGCCAGCTGATCGGCGGGAACGGCGGCTGCCCGCAGGGGATCGTGGCGGTCGGGATCGGCCAGCAACTGCCACAGCCGCAGTTCGGCGAAGGCGGTGACGGCAAGCAGCAGCAGCGGGTCGTGGATCAGGTCGCAGATGCGCACCTCCAGACGGTTGAGGTCATAGGGGCGATCGTCGCCATTGGGTCGCACGGAGCTCCACAGGTGGCGCACGTTGACCATGGCGCCGCTGCGCAACTGCTCCTCCATCCAGGCGATGTAGTGGGCGTGGCTGGTGAACAGGGGGGTGTGGGCGGGAGTGAGGGGAAACTGGAGCCAGCGCTGGGAATGGGCACCGGTCACGAGGTTGTCGAGGAAGGGCGAAGCGGCGCTCATCGCCAGCAGCAGCGCCCCTTCACAGCGCATCAGCCGCAGGGCCGCGAAGAGGTCGGGCATCTGCGGCAGGCCCAGGTTGATGTGCACGCTGGCGGTGACGACGCGGGTGCCGTAGCTGGCCTCGATCGAGGCGTGATAGGCGTTCTGCGGATCTGAGCGTTCGAAGCGCTGGCTGCCGCCGGTGCTCAGGGTGCTGCCGGGGAGCAGGGTGAGGCCGCGGGGGGCGAGCCAGCGGCGCAGGCGGCGGCGGGGCTCCAGCAGCAACTCCAGCTGGCGGCGGTAGCTGGCGTCGGGTGGGGTGATGTATTCGAGGTTGCGCTGGTCGGGTTCGGTGACGAATCCCGCCAGGGTGGCGGCCGCCTCGGCGGCGCAGCCCACGATCGTGCCGTCGGGCCTTCCGGTGTACATCTCCACCTCGAAGCCCTTGGTCAGAAGGGCGCTGCTCATCGGACACCTTCCGCCGGCAGAGGCAGCAGACAGGCCAGGGCCTTGAGCATGCCCCGCGCCTTGTTGAGGGTTTCCTGGTGCTCGGCCTCGGGGCGGGAGTCGGCCACCACCCCGGCTCCGGCCTGCACCTGCACCCGCCAGCGACCCTGGCCGGCGGGCTGCACCACCATCGTGCGGATCGTGATCGCGGTGTTGAGGGCACCGTTGAGATCCACCGCCCCGTACACCCCCGAATAGGGGCCGCGGGCGTCGGGTTCGAGCGCGTGGATCAGCTGCATCGCGCGGATCTTGGGGGCGCCGCTGACGGTGCCGGCGGGGAAGCTGGCCATCAGCAGGTCCCAGATGTCCCGATCCGGCTGGAGCACCCCTTCGACCTGGCTCACGATGTGCATCACGTGCGAATAGCGCTCGATCACCATCAGATCCTTCACCCGCACGCTGCCCGGCCGGCAGACCCGCCCCAGATCGTTGCGGCCGAGGTCAACGAGCATCACATGCTCGGCCCGCTCCTTCGGATCGGCGAGCAGATCGGCCTCCATGGCCGCGTCCTCCGCCTCATCCTCACCGCGGGGGCGGGTGCCGGCGATCGGTCGCAGGGAGGCGAGCACACTGCCATCGGGGCGGGGCTCCGCCTTGACCATCACCTCCGGACTGGAGCCGATCAGATACCAGTCCCCGAAATTGAAGAAGGCCATGTATGGGGAGGGGTTGACCATGCGCAGGCTGCGGTAGAGGTCAAACGGCTCCCGCGCGATCGTGGTTTCAAGCCTCTGGCTGAGCACCAGCTGGAACACATCGCCCGCAACGATGTGGGCGGCGGCCTGGTCCACGGCCGCCTTGAAGGCCTCCTCGCCCACGTTGCTGGTGGCGTTCAGGCCGGCGGCCACGTCGCGGTGATCGGCGTCGTGCCAGATCAGGGGGGTCACCTCCGGCGGCAGGGGGGCGTGCATGCGCGCCTCCAGCTGGGCGATGCGGGCGGCGGCATGGTCCCAGGCATGCTCCGGGTCCGCACCTTCGCTGAGGTTCACGTACGCCACGGCGGTGATCTGCCGCTTCACCTGGTCAAACACCAGCAGGCTGTCCGCCAGCATCCAGCAGCCATCGGGCGGGGCCTCCGGGGTGCGGGGGTGGATCGGAACGCTGGGTTCGATCCAGTGGATCAGCTCATAGCCCCAGACGCCGAGGAGCTGGCCGAAGGGGGGCAGGCCGGCCACGGGCGCCGGCCGGATCGGCGCCAGGCACTGGCGCAGCAGCTGGAAGGGATTGCCGGCCAGCTCGTCGAGCCGGCCATCCCGCCACTGGCGCTCCGCCCGCTCGCCGCGGCAGGTGAGGGTCCAGAGCGGATCGCAGGCCACGAGGCTCCAGCGGCCGAGGGTCTCACCCCCCTCCACCGATTCCAGCAAGACGCCATGGGGGCTGCGGGCTCCCACTTTCAACCAGGTGGTGAGGGGGGTCTCCAGGTCGGCCGGCCAGCGCTTCCAGAGCGGCACGAAGCTGGGGGTGTGGGGCCCGCCGACCAGACCCGCGCCCACCTGTTCGAGAAAGGCGGCGCGATCAGGGCTGCGGGCGGAGGCCGACATCAGGGTGGCGGGCGGTCAAAAAAAACGGGGCTTACCGCCCCGCTTTTCTACAGGATGGTGGGAGGCGATTCAGGCGTCGTAGGTTTCCTTGCCGCTGAACTTCAGGCTGGCGGGATTGGGGTTGTCGCCGATGCGGCGGGGGTTGTGACCCACCATGGCGCGGCCCTCATTCACCTTCTCAGGAAAGACCCCATCCTTGGGGTGGAGGAATTCAGTGTCGCCGCCGGGATAGATCCGGTAGATCTTGTAATCCTCGATCCGCGGCTTGAACTTGGTGCGCAGCTGGGTGCCCAGGGCCAGGCACTGCTCCTTGCGGGCGAAGTACATGATGTTTTCGCCGGCGTTCATCTCGGCGGCACCGCCGGTGGGCAGCTCAAACACCTGCACGGACGGGCTCGTCCAGGTGATGGCGTACTTCTCCTCGGTTTCCGCCGCATTCAGCAGACCACCCGTGCTGCCGATGTACTTCGGAAGTTGACCGGTCAGGGCCGTAGCAGGCATGGCTCGCTGTTCGCTTCAGGCGGAAGCTAGCACCGTGTTTTCTGGCCCCTCCACCCGGGACGCGGAGTCTTCACACCCGTCAACAAATCAGGGGCTCAGCCACCCCGCTCCGCCAGGGGGAAGAAGACCGTGAGGCTGCTGCCCCCCCGCTCCGTGAGGCGGCCACCGAGCTGGTGGAAGAGCTGGCGGGTGGCCTGGCGGCTGAGCTGCAGGCTGCCGGTGTCCGGGTTCCAGCTCAGCACCGGCCCCACCTGCTCGCTGCGGCCGGCCCCGATGGACCCGTCGCCGGCCTGGGTTCGGGCGACGGCGCCGCTGAGCTGCAGCTTCAGCCGGGGGCCGGCGGGCTGCAGGCTGAGCCGCACCTCGCTGCCGCTGGGCAGACCCCGGCTGAAGCGGTCCATCAGCCCGCCGAGCATCGTCTCCAGGCGGGCGGGATCGCTGAGCACCGGCGGCAGGTCGGGGGCGATCTCGAGGCGGAACTCCAGGGAGCGGCGGCCCAGCTGGCGCCGCCAGAGCTCCTCGAGCTGGCGCAGCAGCTGGGCCAGGTCGGTGCGGGCCAGCTCGCCGCTCACCGGCGGACGGCCGCCGCCGCGGCGCTGCAGCTCGGCGGCCAGGAAGATCAGGCCGAAGCGATCGATCTGCTCGCTGCACTCCCCATCGATCTGCTCCAGCCGCTGGCGCACCACCGGCGGCAGATCGGCGCGGCGCAGCAGGGAGCGGATCAGGGTGCGGATCGTCGCCAGGGGGGTGCGGACCTCATGGGTGAGGGCCTCCAGCAGCGCCAGCTCCCCGTTTCCCTCCCGCCGCTCCCGCCCCGGGGCCGGCGCCGGCGCCACCGGCTGGAGGGTCACGCTGGGGGCCATCCCCGCCAGCCGCTGGGCGAGCAGGGGCCAGAAGCGCAGGGCCAGGGAGGGATCGTTGTGCAGGGTGCCGAGCTCCCGCAGGCTGCGCCGCATCCGAGCCGCGGCGGCGGGATCATCCTGCTGCAGCCGCTGGTCGAGCAGGGCCAGGGCGGAGGAGAGCACCGGCGCGTCGAAGCGCACCAGCAGGCGCCGCTGCTCCGGGGGACCGTCGACGGCGAGGGCCACCTGCAACCGCTCCGTGATCAGCAGCAGCAGGGGATCGGTGCCGTCCGCCTCCCGAAGCGGCAGCCGCTGAAAGCCCTCCGCCAGGGAGGGGGAACCGCGGCGGGGGGTGGCGAGGCCAGCGGGCAGCAGGGGGGCGCCAGGGGCCAGGAACTGGTCGATGGCGGTGGGCGCCCACACCCAGCCCCGCAGGCGCGCCAGCAGGGCCGGTTCGTAGAGAGCGGGCAGGGGTGCGGCGAGCCACAGTCCCCGGCTCTCGCCATCGCCCTCCCCGCCGAGCAGATCGTCCTGGAGGGTGGCCAGGGCCGCCCACCACTGCCGGCGCACGCTGTCCTCCTCGCCGCGGCCGACGGGTGCTCCTTCGGCGAGGCGCCGGCGCAGCTCAGCGAGGCTCACCACCGCCGCTGCCCCATGCGGTCGGTGCGGGCCACGGAGGCCACCAGGCCCAGCCCGAGGAAGTTGACGAGCATGGCGAAGCGTCCGTAGCTCAACCAGGGGAGGGGGATGCCGGTGATCGGTCCGAGGCCGATGGTCATGAAGACATTCACCACCACCTGGAACATCAGCGCCGCCCCCACGCCCACCACCACCAGCGACTCCAGGTCGGAGCCGGCCCGCCCCGCGATCTGCAGCAGGCGGGCCATCAGCAAGGCGAAGGCGGCGACCACCAGAACACTGCCGACGAAGCCCAGTTCCTCCCCCAGGGCGCTGAAGATGAAATCGGTGTGCTGCTCGGGGATGAAGCGCAGCTTGGTGAGCTGACCCTGCAGCAGGCCGGTGCCCCAGAGGCCGCCCGAGCCGATGCCGATCTGGCTCTGGATCAGGTGATAACCGCCGCCGAGCGGGTCCTGGGATGGATCGAGGAACATGGTGAGCCGCTCCCGCTGGTGGGCGCGCAGGCCGTGTTGCCAGAGCCAGGGGGTGGCGAGGGCGAACAGCCCCTGCACCGCCAGCACCACCGCCAGGCCGGTGCGCTTCCAGGGCAGGCTGCGCCAGGCCTGCACCCCCAGGAGCGGGATCCAGGCGAGCAGGGCCCAGGCGAAGGTGCCGGCGAAGATGGCCGTGACCAGGGGGGAGAGCAGCAGCAGCAGCCAGGCCAGGGGCATGCCGGCCCAGAAGAGCATGGTCAGGAGCACCGCTCCGAACACCAGGGAGGTGCCCAGGTCGGGCTGGACGAACACCAGCAGCCAGGGCACGCCGATCATCGCCATCGGGCGCAGCAGATCCACGGGCCGCTCCACCGGATGGCGGGCGAGCACGTCGGCCAGCAGCAGGATGGCCGCCAGCTTGGCGAATTCCGAGGGCTGCACGTAGAAGCCGCCGATGGCGATCCAGCTCTGGGCGCCGAGGGCGGAGGTGCCGATCAGGCGCACAGCGATCAGGCTGAGCACGGTGGCGGCGTAGATCGGCCAGCGCAGTCGGGCGAGGCTGGCCACGGGCACCCGGGCCAGGGCCAGCGCCAGGGCCAGGCCCACCGCCGCCGTCAGCCAGTGCTGCCACCAGACCACCTCCGGGGCCTGGCGCTGGGTGCTGGCGATCAGGAAACCGGCCAGGAGGCTGAGGCCCACGGGCACGCCCCAGAGAATCCAGTCGAGCGATCGCCAGACGGGCGGGCGGCGGGCCCGTCCCCCGGCGGCATAACGGCCGCGACGGGCGCCGAGAAGCATCGGATCAGGCCAGGGCCGGGCGCAGGGAGCAGCTCTCGCTCAGCCGGCGGGCCAGGTCGTGGAACGCCTGGGCCGTGAGCGAGGCGGGCGCAGCCAGAACCGCCGGCAGGCCGCGGTCGCCGCCCTCCACCACCGCCATCTCCATCGGCAGCTGGGCCAGCAGGGGCACATCGGCCTCGGAGGCGAGCAGGGCGCCGCCGCCGCGGCCGAAGAGCTCGTAGCGCCGGTCCGGGGCATCGGGCGGCACGAAGGCGCTCATGTTTTCCACCACCCCCAGCACCGGTACCCCCATCTGCAGGAACATCGCCAGGCCACGACGGGCATCCTGCAGGGACACCCGCTGCGGGGTGGTGACGATCAGAACCCCGGCCATCGGCACCGCCTGGGCGACGGTGAGCTGGGCGTCGCCGGTGCCGGGCGGCAGGTCGACGATCAGCACATCCCGCTCCCCCCAGTCCACCTGGTAAAGGAACTGGCGGATGATGCCGTTGAGCATCGGGCCACGCCAGATCACCGGCTGGTTCTCCTCGATCAGCAGCCCCATCGACACGAGGGCCAGCCCGCAGCTCTCGATCGGCGTGAGGATCTGCTCGGCGCCGCTGCCCCGCACCTCCGGGGTGCGGTCGGCGACGCCGAGCATGGTGGGGGCGTTGGGCCCGTAGATATCGGCGTCGAGCAGGCCCACCCGCAGGCCCTGGGCGGCGAGGGCGCAGGCCAGATTCACCGCCACGGTGCTCTTGCCGACACCCCCCTTGCCGCTGCTGACGGCGATGACGCGACGCACGCCGGGGATGCCCTGGCGTTCGGGCAGCTGACCATGACCGGCGGGCCCGTGACCGGCGGCGCCAATCGGGGCGCCGGAGGGGGGTGGGGCGGGCTGGGCCAGCTCGATCTGCACCTCGTCGATGCCGTCAAGGCCGAGCAGGGCCGCGCGCGCCTCCGCGGCGATGCGGTCGCGCTGGCTGGCGGCGAAACCGGGAAGGGCCAGCCGGAAGACGGCCCGCGGCCCCTGCACGCGCACGGCGTCGATCCAGCCGAGCTCCAGCAGGGGGCGACCGCTGCCGGCGTCCCGCAGGGGTTCGAGCACCTGGCGGGCGATGGCGTCCGTGGTCATGCGGCGATCAGGCGACGGGGGGATCCCCAGGGCCTTGGATCCTAGGCAGGGTGCGCCCGGGCGGCCGGGGGGCCGAGCCATGACAGAGGCTCTCGAAGGCTTGTGCGCTGCCCCGCCGGGCTGGAAAGGTGGACGCAGACCCCGCACCGAACGCCGCCGGATCCCCGATGTCCCTGCCTCCCTCCGATTCCCGCCGCCAGGCCCGCGCGCTGCTGCAGGGTCTGCAGGATTCCATCTGCGCGGGTCTGGAGTCCCTCGATGGGGAGGGGCGGTTCCAGGAGGAGAGCTGGGAGCGGCCCGAAGGCGGCGGCGGCCGCTCCCGGGTGATGAAGGCCGGCGGGCTGTTCGAGCAGGGCGGCGTCAACTTCTCGGAGGTGGAGGGTGAGCACCTGCCGCCGTCGATCGTCAACCAGCGGCCCGAGGCCGAGGGGCAGCGCTGGTTTGCCGTTGGCACCTCGATGGTGCTGCACCCGCGCAATCCCTATGTGCCCACGG
>JBIKTO010000081.1:0-8192 GCA_044348065.1 Cyanobium sp. | reverse complement strand
CAGCGGTAGCTTGAACAGCCTGGGTTATCTGGTGCAGGCCACGTTCCGGTTCTGAATCTGGCCCCGATTCGAGCCTTCATGTGTCGCCGATTACACCTTCCTGTGCGCTCGGCCTCGGCGGCATCCGCCTCTTCTGGGTATGATCTCGCGAGCTGTCATTCCCGACGGCACTACTCCTCTTTTTGGTGTGAGGAACCCAATGAAACTGTTCCAGCGTCTGCTGCTGGCTCCTGCTGCCCTCGGCCTCATGGCCCCCCTGGCTGCACAGGCCTCCGATCTCAACCTGACCGGCGTTGCCAAGTACGACTCCGCAGGATCTGAAGAGCAGGTCACCAGCATCAATCAATTTTCCGACGTCCGCCCCACGGACTGGGCGTACCAGGCGCTCAGCAACCTGATTGAGCGCTACGGCTGCGTGGCCGGCTACCCCGACGGCACCTACCGCGGTGGCAAGGCGATGACCCGCTACGAAGCGGCCGCCCTGCTGAACGCCTGCCTCGATCGCATCAGCGAAGTCACCGACGAGCTGAAGCGGCTGATGAAGGAGTTCGAGAAGGAGCTCGCCGTGCTGCGCGGTCGCGTGGATGGCCTTGAGGCCAAGGTGGGTGAGCTGGAGGCTAATCAGTTTTCCACCACCACCAAGCTCCAGGGTGATACGGTATTTGTGATCGGCGCTCCCTGGTTCGGCGGCAGCCAGGATGCCAACAGCACCGCCAGCGGAGCTGGTTCGAATGCTGCCCGGTATGCTGATAACAATAATAGCCGCTGGGGCGGTACCACGTTTAATTACGACGTCCGTCTGAACCTGAACACCAGCTTCACGGGCAAAGACCTGCTCTATACCCGTCTGCGGGCTGGCAATTTCGAGAACAGCTCGTTCTCCGGTAAGCCCTACAACCTGCAGGCTCTCGATCGCGCCTACACCACCAATAACGATCCGGGTCAGGTTGATGTCGTCGGTATCGATCGTCTCTACTATCGCTTCCCGATCGGCTCTGCCTTCACGGCCCTGATTGGTGCCAGGGCGCGTAACACCGAGTTTCTGGCGGTTCGCCCCTTCTTCTACGACGCTGGCATTCTCGACGTCTTCACCCTCAACGGTGCACCCGCCACCTACAACAAGGCGACGGGTGCGATGGCCGGCCTGATGTGGAAGCAGAATGTCAAGAAGGGCAATCCCTTTCTGGCTGCATCCACCAGCTACGTGGCCCCGCGTGGTGATCAATCCGATCCCAACACCGGTGGTATTTTCACCGATGCCAGCCGAGGCAGCTTCACCACCCAGATCGGTATCGCTGCTCCTCAGTGGGCCCTCACCGGCGCCTGGCGTTATGGCCAGTGCGGCGACAACATGACCCGCCGGGGCACGCAGTTTGCCCGTCAAACACTGAGCTGTGCCTATCTCGAAGATGGCACGGCCTACACCAACAACTTCGCCCTCACCGGCGCCTGGCAGCCCAAGTCGGCTGGCCTCATTCCCTCGATCAGCGTGGGCTGGGGTATCAGCAGCGTGAATCAGGCTGACTATGCCGTGCCCCAGGCCTACGGCAGCCCCACGAACATCAACCAGACCCAGTCCTGGACTGTGGGTCTGCAGTGGAAAGACGCCTTCGCCAAGGGCAACTCCCTCGGCATGGCCGTCGGTCAGCCCACCTACGTGACCGGCCTCAACAACAACGCCGATCTCAACGATCCCAACGACGGCAACTATGCCTGGGAGTGGTGGTACAAGTTCCAGGTCACCGACAACATCAGCGTCACCCCGGCTCTCTTCTACCTGAGCCGTCCCAATGGCCAGTACACGGCCAATGGCGAGACCAACACCGTTTTCGGTGGCTTGGTCCAGACCCAGTTCAAGTTCTGAGGTTCAACCGTCAGATCGTTACTGGCTCCCCGGAAAACCGGGGAGCTTTTTTTTGTGCCCGGTCCGCTGCCGCAGCGCTTTGCTTTCCGAGATGATTGCTCGAGCGTTCCCCTGTCGATGGCCCGTTCCGCCAGCGATCCCTACGCCGTTCTGGGGGTGAAGCCAGGGGCCTCTGCCGCGGAGATCAAGGCCGCCTACCGCGCCCTCGTCAAGCGGCACCATCCCGATGCCGGTGGCGATGACGATCGGATCCTGGCCCTCAATGCCGCCTGGGAGGTGTTGCGGGAGCGCGTTCGCTCCGCCGCCCCCGGGGCCGATGCCGGTGGCTCCGCGGAAGCGCCGCCGGCGCGCGCGCGCCGCCGTTCCTCCGCCTCCGGCGATCAGCTGTTGGTGGACTGGCTGCGGCAGGTGTACGCCCCGATTGACCGTTTGCTCGGCCAGGTGATCCATCCATTCCCCGAGCAGCTGCGCGCCCTGGCGGCCGATCCCTACGACGACCACCTGATGGAGGCGTTCTGCGCGTTCCTGGCCCAGAGCCGTGAACGCCTGGACAAGGTGGAGAGCCTGTTTCGCTCCCGGGCCTGCCCCACCTCGGCTCAGGGATTCGGCCTGAGTGTGTACCACTGCCTGGGGCAGGTGCAGGATGCCCTCTCAGAGCTGGAGCGCTACACGCTGGGCTACGTCGACAGCTATCTGCACGATGGCCGCGAAATGCTGAGCGAGGCGGGTCGGCGGCTGCAACGGCTGCAGGAGGAGCGGGGCCGCCTCGACCTGGACGTTTGATGCGGGCTCTCCTGAAGCGAGCCCTCCGTCTTCAGGCGCTCCAGGCCTCCAGCTGGTCGAGCCGCAGCCACACATCCGGCACGGGCCGGCGCCAGCGCAGCTGGGCGTAGGCGCCCTTGATGGCCAGGATCTCGCCAGGCCCTTCCAGCACGTAGGCCGGCGGTTCCGGGTCGCTGGCACCCGCCTCGACGCTGTCGCGGTAGGCGCTCAGGTTGAGCCGGACCAGGGCTCCCTTCTTCAGCGGGGACGCCGCGGCGGCAGGGGCGGGTGCGGGATCGGCCATGGCAGAACACGGAGCTGGCGCCAGGCTAAAGCGGCCTAGCCTCGGCGGGCTGATTCACGGGGACGGTTGGCATGCGCCTGTTGCTGCTGGGATGTTCAGGCTTTGTGGGTCGGGACCTGGTGCCCTTCCTGCTGGAGCTGGGCCATTCCCTCACCCTGGTGAGCCGCCGCTCCCAGCCCTTCCCCGCCCGTCTTGACGAGCGCCTCACCTGTCTGCAGGCCGATCCGGCCGTGGCGGCCAGCTGGCAGCGGGATGATTTGTGCCGGGCGCTGGCGGCCGCCGAGGGGGTGGTGAATCTCGCGGGTGAGCCCATCGCCGAGAAGCGCTGGACCCCCGCCCATCGCCAAGTTCTGCTCGACAGCCGGCTGGAAACCACCCGGTTGTTGGTGGAGGCCATGGCCCGGCTGCCCCAGCCGCCGCCCGTGCTGGTGAACGCCTCCGCCATCGGCTTCTACGGAACCAGCCTGGAGGCACGCTTTGAGGAGAGCAGCCCGGCGGGGGACGACTTTCTCGGCCAGCTCTGCCGGCGCTGGGAGGAGGCGGCCAGCGCCGCCCCCAGTCCCTGCCGGGTGGTGATCCTGCGGCTGGGCATCGTGCTCGGGCCGGACGGGGGCGCCCTCGGCAAGATGCTGCCGGTGTTCCGGCTGGGCTTCGGCGGTCCGGTGGGCTCGGGGCGTCAGTGGATGAGCTGGATCCACCGCCATGATCTCTGTCGCCTGATCGCCACGGCCCTGGAGGATTCCGCCTGGAGCGGGGTCTACAACGCGGTCGCCCCGGAGCCCACCCGCATGGCGATCTTCGCGGCGGCGTTGGGCCGCTGTCTGGGCCGTCCCAGCCTGCTGCCGGTGCCCGCCCCGGTGTTGCAGATCCTGCTGGGGGATGGTGCCCAGGTGGTGCTGGAGGGTCAGCAGGTGCTGCCCAGCCGCACCCTGGCCCAGGGTTTCCGCTTCCAGTACCCCGAGCTCAACGGGGCGCTCGCCGCTGCCACCACCCCAGCGCTCCGCTGAGCAGCGCCGCCGCCATCAGCAGGGAGATGGCCGGGGTGAACAGCGGCTGCCAGAGGCGCTGAAACAGCTCCAGCGCCCCATCCCGGTGCCAGCTGTGCAGCACCACGGCCACGCCGAACCAGAGGGCGCCGGCCAGCACCAGGAACACATCCGCCACCAGCAGCCGGTCCACCAGCTCCCGCAGGCTGGCCAGGCGCCCATCAGGGCTGGGGGATGGGTCGCTCATCGGGGAGCCGTCCGGGTGAGATCCATGATCGCCGCGGCCAGGCGGGCGCTGCCGCCGGGGGGGCCGATGCGCTCTTCGGCCAGCCGTCGCAGCTGCCCGGCCCACTCCGGATCCCCCGGGGGCTCGGCCCGTCGCTGCAGCAGCGTGGCCGCCAGGGCGGCACTGGCCCTCAACGTGGCCTCCCCCCCCGCCGGCCCCGGCGCGCAGACCACCCCCGGGCCCAGCAGGCGCCGCTGGGCCTCGGCGAAGCCTGGTGTGAACTGGGGGCCGCCCCCCGCCAGCTGCAGCACCGGCAGGGCCAGGCCCACCGCCTGCTCCGCCGCCGTGCCGGTCATCGACAGCACCAGATCGCTGCTGTTCAACACGGCGCTGAAGCGCCCCCAGTGGAGCTGCAGCCGCAGGCGCCCCTGGCACAGCACCAACGGGCAGCCATCGTCCAGCTCCGGCGAGCCCGCTTCGATCCGCCAGCCCAGGGGCGCCGCCGCGGCAGCCACCGCCGGCGGCTGCAGGTCGCCCACCAGGGCGGCCTGCAGCCGCAACCGGGCGGGATCCTGAAGCGGCTCGGGCAGGTGCGGCAGCAGCCGCAGCATCAGCCGCAGGTTGCGGCTCGCCTCCGGCAGTCGGCTGCCCGGCAGCAGGGCCAGCGACGGGCGCCGAGCGCCGCCGCCGACCCCGGCGCCCGCCGGTGTCGCCACCAGGTCGAGGAAGGGATTGCCCAGGAAGACCACGGGGCGGCCCAGCTGGCCGCTGAGGTCCGCGGCCGTGAGCGCATCCCGGCTCCAGATCGCCCGCCAGCAGCGGGCCTTCAGCAGCGCGCCGCAGGGGAAGGGCAGCCGCAAACGCCCCTCATAGTGGCTGGAGTAAGCCACCAGATACACGGCGGCCGGCCGGCCCATCAACCAGGCCGCCAGCACCGGCACCAGATCCCCCACCGCCACCACGAGCCCGTAGCGCTGCCGCGTTCGCCACAGCCACAGCAGCCGACCGAGCAGATAAAGCGCCTGCCCCTGGAGAAGCTCGCGGCAGCGGCCGGCCAGCGAGGTGTACCCCAGCCCGCCGGTGCTGTACTCGCGGCTGGGGCCCCCCACCACCGCAATGCCCTCCCGCCGGTAGGCCTGGCCGTGGCCCACCAGCGGCATGGCCTCCACGCTGAGCCCTTGGCGGCGGAGCTCACGGCCCAGCAGGGCAGCGCTGAGATCCTCGCCGTGGCCGTTGCTCAGCAGCAGGAGCGGCCTCAAGCCTGCAACCAGCTCCGCACCTTCTCCAGGGCCTGCCAACCGGGACGGCGGCGCAGACCATCGGCCATCGAATCGTGCAGCTCCTGGCTCAGCTCCGGCGCCAGCAGCATCACCCGTTTCACCATCTCGATGTGTTCCCGCACCCCCTTGGCTCCCGTTTCCAGCATCGCCACGCTGAGGTTGATGCGGGCCTGGGGATCCTGGGGATTGAGCCGCACGGCGGTGCGGGCCGACTGCAGGGCGGTCTGGGGCTGATCGAGCAGCAGCTGCAGCCAGGCCAGGCAGGTCCAGCCCGCCGACTGGCGTGGCTGCTGGGCCGTGATCGTGAGGAAATCGCCGATCAGCTCCTCGGGTGCCGCCCCCTGCTGGTAGCGGCTGATCGCCTCATCGAACAGGGTGGTCCCGGAATCGGAGGAGGTGGCCGTCATGGCAGCGGTGCGGCGGGCGCGTCGATCCCTTCAGATTCCCATGCCACAGGCACGGCGGGCCCTCAGACCGCGAACGAGCTGCCGCAGCCGCAGGTCTGGGTGGCGTTGGGGTTGGTGAAGTTGAAGCCACCGCCGATCAGGGCGGAGGAGAAGTCGAGCTGCATGCCGTAGATGTAAAGCAGGCTCTTCGGATCACAGACCACCTGGAAGGCGGGCGCCTGCTCAGGCTCGTAGGTGTACACCTCATCGTCCGGGCGGATCGCCTGGCGATCGATGAAATCCATGGTGTAGCTCATGCCGCTGCAGCCGCCTGAGCGCACGCCGACCCGCAGGAGCTTGGCCTCCCCCTGCTGCTGCATCAGGCCCGCCAGCTGGCGCATCGCGCTCTCGGAGATGAGGATGCCCCGTCCATCCCGGTCGGTGTGGGCAGCGGCAACGGCGGTGCCGGCGGCGGTGGGTGTGGCGGCTTCGCTCGTCATGGCTCGCGGCAACGGAACGTCTGGGTGATCCTCACTCTATGGAGGCCGCTCCAGGGATGCCGGCATCGCCCGGCCGATCGGCCGGTTCTCCGGCCCCCCGCGGCTCCCTCCACTCCATAGAGTCTCTGCCGTGCGGGAGGAACGGGTGCGCGTCGCCATTGTCGGCTCGGGTCTGGCGGCGCTGTCCGCGGCCGTGGATCTGGTGGATGCCGGCCACAAGGTGGATCTCTACGAAGCCAGGCCCTTCATGGGCGGCAAGGTGGGCAGCTGGGTCGACGACGACGGCAACCACATCGAGATGGGCCTGCACGTTTTCTTCTACAACTACGCCAATCTCTTCGCCCTGATGGGCAAGGTGGGCGCGCTTGACAACCTCCTGGCCAAGGAGCACACCCATCTGTTCGTGAACCGCGGCGGGGATCTGCGCGCCCTCGACTTCCGCTTTCCCCTCGGGGCTCCCTTCAACGGTCTGCGGGCCTTCTTCACCACCCCCCAGCTCAACTGGCTCGACAAGCTGCGCAACGCCCTTGCCCTCGGCACCAGCCCGATCGTGCGCGGCCTGGTCGATTACGAGGGGGCGATGCAGGTGATCCGGGAGCTGGATCGGATCAGCTTCCGCGACTGGTTCATCGGCCACGGCGGCAGCCAGCACAGCATCGAGCGGATGTGGAATCCGATCGCCTACGCGCTGGGCTTCCTCGATTGCGAGCGCATCTCAGCCCGCTGCATGCTGACGATCTTCCTGATGTTCGCCACCCGCACCGAAGCCTCCAAGCTCAACCTGCTCAAGGGATCGCCCCACCGCTGGCTCACCGGCCCGATCCTCGCCTACATCGAGGCCCGTGGCGGCCAGCTGCACCTCCGCCACCGGGTCAGCGAGCTGCGCCACGAGGATCGGGACGGCCAGACGGTGGTGACCGGCCTCACCCTGGCCACGCCCGAGGGGGAGCGGCAGGTTGAGGCCGATGTCGTCCTGGCGGCCTGTGACGTGCCCGGCATCCAGCGGCTGCTGCCCGAGGCCTGGCGCCGCTTTCCAATGTTTGAGGCGATCCACCGGCTCGAGGCGGTGCCGGTGGCCACGGTTCAGCTCCGCTATGACGGCTGGGTGACGGAGCTTGGCAACGGCGCGGCCGGCAACCGGCTCGATACCGCCCATCCCATCGGCCTGGACAACCTTCTCTACACGGCCGACGCCGACTTCAGCTGCTTCGCCGATCTCGCCCTCACCAGCCCCGAGGACTACCGGCGGGAGGGGCTCGGTTCCCTGCTCCAATGCGTGCTCACCCCCGGTGATCCCTGGATCCCGAAGAAAACAGAGGAGATCGTCGCCCACACCGACCGTCAGGTGCGGGAGCTGTTCCCCTCCTCCCGTGATCTGCGTCTGGTCTGGAGCCATGTGGTCAAGCTGGCCCAGTCGCTCTACCGCGAGGCTCCCGGGATGGAGCCCTTCCGGCCGGAGCAGCGCACGCCGGTGGCCAACTTCTTCCTGGCCGGCAGCTACACCCGGCAGGACTACATCGATTCCATGGAGGGGGCCACGATAAGCGGGCGCCTGGCGGCCGCCGCCATCCTTGGTCGGTCGGTGAGCCTGGCCCGCAGTGCCGCGGTGGCTTAGGAGACGAATTGATGGGACGGTGGCTCGAGCACAGTGTGACCACGGAGATCGAAGCCCCCGTTGCCCGGGTGTGGGAGGTCTGGAGCGATCTGGAGGCGATGCCGCGCTGGATGCGCTGGATCGAGTCGGTGGTCACCCTTGAGGATCCCGATCTCACCGACTGGACCCTGGCCGCCCAGGGTTTCCGCTTTCACTGGAAGGCGCGGATCACCAGCCGCGTCGAGGCCCAGCAGCTGCACTGGGAGTCGGTGGGCGGCCTGCCGACCCGC
>JBIKTO010000461.1:0-2567 GCA_044348065.1 Cyanobium sp. | reverse complement strand
GCCTCCTCGTCGCGGGCGGAGCGGTGCACCGGCCCGTGGCTGCGCTCCTGCACCCGCTCCTTGTAGCGATTCAGCTGGCGGCTGAGTTTGTTGGCCACCAGATCGATGCTGGCGTAAAGGTTTTC
Organism: Cyanobium sp.; assembly: GCA_044348065.1. Lineage (GTDB taxonomy): Bacteria > Cyanobacteriota > Cyanobacteriia > PCC-6307 > Cyanobiaceae > Cyanobium. The sequence goes on along the minus strand of JBIKTO010000461.1, from coordinate 2,442 downwards.
GCTGCGCTCCTGGGCGCGGATCACGGTGCCGTTGGCGTACATCGTCACCTCGGCGATCTGCTGGGGCACCCGCGGGTTGCGGGCCACGGAGAGGTGCACATCGGCTTCGCGCACCATGTCACCGAAGTTGCTGATCGCTCGCCCCAGTTTGTTTTCGGTGTAGTCGCGAATCGCCGGGGTCACGTCGAGATTGCGCCCGTGGATCACCAGTTTCATCAGCACCTCAGCTCCGGGGGTCTGGCATCAAGCTAGGGAGTGATGCCCATGGCCAGCCGCAGCTCCGCAATTCTTTTCGAACCGCCGGCGCCGGTGCCGTTCGCCCGCGCCTGGGACTGGCAGCGGCGGCACCAGGCGCGGCTGCTCGCCGATCCCGCCGCCCCCGAGGCGGTGCTGCTGCTGGAACACGAGCCCTGCTACACCCTCGGCCGCGGCGCCGATCCGGCCCATCTGCGCTTCGATCCGGCGGATCCGCCCCTGCCCCTCTTCCGCATCGACCGCGGCGGCGAGGTGACCCATCACCTGCCCGGCCAGCTGGTGCTCTACCCCGTGATCGATCTGCGGCGGCGCGGCGCTGATCTGCATCGGTATCTGCGCAGCCTGGAGGACGTGGCGCTGGATGTGCTCAGCGCCCTCGGCCTGGAGGGGGAGCGCTGGCCGGGCCGCACGGGGGTGTGGCTGGAGGGCCGCAAGCTGGCCGCGATCGGCGTGGGCGCGCGCCGCTGGATCTCCCAGCACGGCCTGGCCCTCAACATCGATTGCCCCCTGGCGGGATACGGGGCGATCGTCCCCTGCGGCATCGCCGATCGCCCCGTCGGGCGCCTGGCGGACTGGTGCCCAGGCCTGGGGGTGGAGACGGTGCGGCCCCTGCTGCGGGCGGCCTGTGCCGAGCGCCTCGACCTCCTCTTGCGGCCACCGGAGCCGCCGGAATCCCTGCGGGGGTGGTAACCATTGGCACGATTCATGCGCGCACCATGACCACCGCGGAGATTCACTGGAGCGGCAGCGAACGCGACCGGCGGGCCCTGGCCCTGCGCCACGACTGGAGCGGCCTGAGCGCCCTGGAGCAGATCTGGCCCGAGCTGGAGCGGCTGCATGGCGATCGGCTCGCCCTCGACGCGCCCCATGCCCGGCCGCCGCAGCGGCTCAGCTATCGCGAGCTGCACCAGGGGATCGAACGGGCGGCGGCGGCCTTCGCCGACCTGGGCCTGCGCCCCGGCGAGGTGGTGGCGCTGTTCGCGGAGAACGGCCCCCGCTGGCTGCAGGCCGACCAGGGGATCATGCGGGCCGGTGCGGCCGACGCGGTGCGGGGTGGCGCGGCGCCAGTGGAGGAATTGCGTTACATCCTGGCCGATTCCGGCGCGGTGGCCCTGGTGCTGGAGTCGGCGGAGCTCTTCACCCGCCTGGAGCTCGATGCCCAGACCCTGGCGGGACTGCGCTTCCTGCTGGTGCTGGAGGGCGCCCCGCCCGAGCTGGAGGGTCTGGCCTGCCTGAGCTGGGAGCAGCTGCAGGAGCGGGGTGCCGCCGCGCCGCCACCGCCGCTCGCCGCGGGCGGGGAGGGGCGGCTGGCCACCCTCCTCTACACCTCCGGCACCACCGGCCAGCCCAAGGGGGTGCCGCTCAGCCATGGCAACCTGCTGCACCAGGTGCGCAGCCTCGGGGTGGCCGTTGCCCCCAGCCCCGGCGATCGGGTGCTGAGTGTGCTGCCGATCTGGCATTCCTACGAGCGCAGCGCCGAATACTTCCTGCTCTCCTGCGGCTGCAGCCAGACCTACACCACGCTCAAGCGCCTGCGCAGCGACCTGCAGACGGTGCAGCCCCAGTATCTGATCAGCGTGCCGCGGCTCTGGGAGGCCCTGCTGGCGGGCTTCGAGGATGCCCTGGCCGCCATGCCCGGGTCGCGGCAGCGGCTGCTGCGGGGGGCGCTGGCGATCAGTGAGGCTTACCACCGCTGCCGCCGCACCGCCCTCGACCTCACCCTGCGGCCCGAAACCCTCCCCAGCCGGTTCGGTGCGGCGTTCGGTGCCGCCTGGCGCTGGCCCCTGCATCGTCTGGCCGCCGCCAGCCTCTGGCCGAAGGTGAGCCGCCAGCTCTGCGGCGGCGCCCTGCGCACCGCGATCAGCGGCGGCGGTGCCCTGGCCCTCTATGTGGACAGCTTCTTCGAGGCGATCGGCATCGAGCTGCTGGTGGGGTACGGCCTCACCGAAACCTCGCCGGTGCTCACCTGCCGCCGGCCCTGGAGCAACCGCCGCGGCAGCGCCGGCCAGCCCGTGGCCGCCACGGAGCTGCGCATCGTCGACCCGGACACCCGCGCGCCCCGCCAGTTCGGTGAGCGGGGCCTGGTGCTGGCCCGGGGTCCCCAGGTGATGGGGGGGTACCACGGCAAGCCGGAGGCCACCGCCAAGGTGCTCGACGCCGAGGGCTGGTTTGACACCGGCGACCTGG
>JBIKTO010000462.1:0-2567 GCA_044348065.1 Cyanobium sp. | reverse complement strand
GGCGACTGTCTGCCTGTTTGGGGGATTCGCCCAGCAGGTCGCCCGCCGCAGCGAACACGCCGAACAGTTGCCCGTCGAGATCCTGGCGGTCGGTGACGATCACCAGGGTGGGGTTCTCCAGGCGTGGATCCCGCAGCAAGACCCCTCCCAGACACGCCATCTCGATGCTCTTGCCTGCGCCCTGCGTGTGCCAGACCACCCCACCTTTTCGATCACCATCGGGCCGACTGGCTTCCACCACCCGCTCCACGGCTGCCCTGACGGCGTGGAACTGGTGATAGGCGGCGATCTTCTTGATGATCTGCCCGTCTTCCTCAAACAGGCAGAAGGAGCGAACGAACTCCAGCAGACGCCCCTGGTCGAAGATGCCACGCACCAGGGTCTCCAGATCACGGTGAGCACCCAGCGGATCAAGGTGGTTCTCGCCCTCGATCGTGCGCCAACGCTGGAAGCGCTCCCGATCAGCACTCAGGGATCCCACCCGTGCCTGGATGCCATCGCTGATCACCAGCAGCACGTTGGGTGTGAACAGGTCGGGGATGTCCTGCTTGTAGGTCTGGAGTTGGTTGAACGCTGCCCAGATGTCGGCCTTCTCGTCGGCGGGGTTCTTGAGTTCGAGTACCGCCAGCGGCAGTCCGTTGACGTAGACCACCACATCAGGGCGGCGGTTGTGCTTGCTGCCCTGAATCGCCAACTGGTTCACCACCAACCAGTCGTTGGCGGCGGGATCGTCGAATCCGATCACCTTGAGGCGGATGCCGACCTGCTGGTTCCCATCCATATAGGTGATGGGCAAACCCTGAGTCATCCAGCGGTGGAACTGACGGTTGGAGGCCAGCAGACCAGGCACGTTGGGGTTGGCCAGTTGCAGCACCGCTGACTCGATGGTGCCTGCTGGAACTTCAGGGTTCAGGCGCTGGAGTGCGGAGCGCAGTCGCCCCGTGAGGATCACCTGCCGGAAGTCGGGGCGTTCTGGGGTGGTGCCGTCGCTGTCGAGATGAGGTGCAAAGACGTAGGTGTATCCCAGTTCCTGGAACCACTCAAGGCACTGCTGCTCCAGGTGATCTTCGGTGATGATTGCCATCGGCTGAGACTAAAGCACCTGCCAAGACCCGGCACGGGGTGAGCCATGGCGGAGCAGGCGTCCCCCCTTCTGGAGGGCCGCCAGGTGCTTCTCCACCGCGCGCTGGCTGAGCTGGTGGCGTTCCGCCAGGCGGCGTGCCGAGAGGGTGGGCTTGGCGGCGAGATCCCGCAGGATCAGCGCATCGATCTCCGAACCCATCTCCGAACCTTTCTCCGAACCGATCTCCGAACGCAGGGCATCGTGGATGGCTTCCAGCTGGTAGGACACAAAGGGCTCCAGATCACCCAGCTGATCCGCCTGGCCCAGCGATTCGTAGTAGCCCTGCTGCCGGGAGCGGATCACCTCTTCAATCGGCAGCCAGGCGAGAAGCGGGTTCCAGCGGCTGAGGATCAGGGTCTGCCAGAGGCGGCCGAGGCGGCCATTGCCATCGGCGAAGGGATGGATGAACTCCAGCTCGTAGTGCGCCACGCAGCTCGTGATCAGGGGATGCCAATCACTGGAGGCCAGCCAGGCCAACAGATCGGCAACCAGAGACGGGACCCGGGCAGCAGGTGGTGCCATGTGCACCAGCTGATCGCCGCGGTAGATGCCCACACCACCGTTGCGGAAACGGCCTGGGGCATCGATCAACCCGGCCATCAGCAGGCCGTGGGCCTCCAGCAAATGCTCCCGCTTGGCGGGGTTCCAACGGGTGAGGGCCTCGTAAGCGGCGATGGCATTGCGGACTTCCTGAATGTCACGGGCAGGCCCCACCACCCGCTGGCCATCGAATAGGGCGGTGACCTGCTCCAGGCTGAGGCTGTTCTGCTCGATCGCGAGGGAGGCCTGGATCGTATGGATGCGATTTTCCCGGCGCAGGCGCGGTGATGGCTGGCTGTCCTGGCGGGCACTCCAGCGGCCGAGGGCTTCGGCGATCACAGCAACGCGGTTGAGCAGCGCCGGGTTGAGCGTGAGGGGTGGGGCGTAGGGGTTGTCCGTGTCGGCTTGCTTGGCCATCACGTCGGCAGCAGCGGCACGCCTTCGCTTCTGGCGGCAGCCTGCAGGGCCTGATCGCGGCTGGCCAGGGGAAGACCAAGACGGAGCGCCAGCTCCAGATAGGCAGCGTCGTAGGAGGTGAGCCGATGGGCGCGCGCCAGGGCCAGGGTGTCGTGCCAGATGGTGGTGGTGCCGGCGGGATCGATGTGAATCGGCAGGGATTCCAGCAATCCCAGAAAGGTGCGGATGGCGGCGGCCGTGATCCGACCCCGGCGCTCGGCCTGGAGCAGCACGTTGGCGGTTTCCCAGAGCCAGAGCGAGGGCACATGGGCCGGGGCGCTCTGCAGGCGGGAGAGAATGGCCCAGGCCGCCTCACTGGCTTCATCGGCGAAGCACCAGGCACAACTGAGCGACACATCCAGCACCATGGCGCCGGAATCAGGGTTGGCGGCAGGGGATCGCGGGGATGTCACCGCCGACCTTCGTCGCGGAGATCGCGCCAGGAGAG